>JARYMO010000157.1 GCA_029907055.1 Syntrophomonadaceae bacterium
CCTGTTTTTCCCCGAACCCATCCGCCCGGTAGGACCCCAGGGCCCCGGCGGCACCACCCGTCCCGCCGCGCCTGCGGGCAGGCCGTTCAGCGACGTGCTGGCGGAGAAGCTGGCATCCAGCGACCTCAAGTTCTCCGCGCACGCCCGGCAGCGGCTGGAGGCTCGCCACATCGAGCTCAGCGACTCCGACCTGCAGCGGCTGCAGGCGGCGGTGGAGAAGGCCCGCCGCAAGGGAGCGCGCGAATCGCTGGTGCTGATGGACCGGCTGGCGCTGGTGGTCAGCGTCCGGAACAACACCGTCATCACGGCGGTGGACGAGCAGAACCTGAAGGAGAACGTGTTCACCAACATCGACAGCGCCGTCATCATCTGACCGACCCCGGGCCGCGACCGGCCGCCGGGCGGCCAGCGCCGCCGCCGGCAGGGAGCAGACAACCGACAAGGGCTGGACCTCTGAAGAGGAAGCCCTGGGCGCCGAACGACCGAGGCGCCCGCCCGCCACAAGGGCCAGGTGTCCCCGTCCCGGGGTGTCACCGTCCGAAGAAAAGGAGGTCATGCGCACCATGATGCGTTCCATGTACAGCGGGGTCTCCGGGCTCCGCACCCACCAGTTGCGGATGGACGTCATCGGCAACAACATCGCCAACGTCAACACCCCCGGCTACAAGAAGAGCCGCGCGGTGTTCAAGGACGCCTTCTACCAGGCAGTGCGCGGCGGGTCGGCGGCCACCGACTCCCGCGGCGGCACCAACCCCATGGCCATCGGCCTCGGCGTCGGCCTCTCCAGCGTCGACGTCATCGCCACCCCCGGCAGCGCCCAGACCACCGGCAAGAACACCGACCTCTCCATCGACGGCAACGGCTACTTCATCCTGGCCAACGGCGACGAGCGCTTCTTCACCCGCGCCGGCGCCTTCGACTTCGACGTGCTGGGCAACTTCTGCAACACCTCCAACGGCTTCCGGGTGATGGGCTACATGGCCGACCCGGTGACCGGGCAGATCGACACCACCCAGGCCATCGCCCCCATCGACATCTCCGGCTTCAAGCAGGTGGCCCCCAACCCCACCACGGTGATGCGCTTCGGCGGCAACCTCACCTCCACCACCGCGGTGGCCGGCACCATCGTCACCTCCAAGGACATCTACGACTCGCTGGGCAACGTGCACACCATGTACACCCGCTTCACCAAGACCGGCGACAACACCTGGCAGTACGACGTCTCCGACGACCCCGCCTTCAGCAGCACCCTGCTGACTGGCACCCTGGCCTTCGACGAGAACGGCAGCGTCGACACCGCCGCCTCCACCGACGGCGGGGTGCCGGTGCTCAGCTACACCCCCGACGGCGGGGCGGCGGACATGAGCGTGGACCTGGACCTCACCCGTCTCACCCAGTACAACGCCACCTCCACCGGCTGGGTCGAGTACCAGGACGGCTACACCAAGGGCGACCTGCGCAGCCTGAGCATCGACCAGAACGGCACCATCCAGGGGGTCTTCTCCAACGGGGAGACCAAGAACCTGGCCCGGGTGGCGCTGGCGACCTTCCAAAATCCCGCCGGATTGCTGGCCAAGGGAGGAAACCTCTTTCAAGTGTCGAATAACTCGGGAGATGCCAATATAGGCGCCCCCGGCGAGCAGGCCATGGGGGCAGTGCTGCCGGGCACGCTGGAGATGTCCAACGTGGACCTCTCCGAGGAATTCACGGACATGATCGTCACCCAGCGCGGCTTCCAGGCCAACTCGCGCATCATCACCACCTCGGACGAAATGCTGCAGGAGCTGGTCAACCTCAAGCGGTAAACGCGGCGCGCGCCGTAGCGGCGGGCGGCCGCGGCCCCCGCCGCCGGCGCCCGACCGGCAGGAGTGAGTGACATGGTAGAACTGACCAGGCTCAACGGCGAGAAGATCGCCGTCAACCCCGACCTCATCGAGTACGTGGAGGCCACCCCGGACACGGTGGTGACCCTCACCACCGGCCGCAAGTTCCTGGTGCGCGAGTCGGTGGCCCGTATCTCCGAGGCCATGGAGCGGCACAAGCGACGCGTGTACAGCAACCTCAAGAAGTAGGGCGAGGAGGGAGTTCAGTGGCCGACGAGGAGATCCTCACCCAGGACGCAGGTGCATCCAGGCCCCGCGGCCGGAGCAGGCTGCTGGCAGTGGGAGCGGTGGTGTTCCTGCTCTGCGCGGCCGGGTCGTACTTCGCCATCCGCCACTTCCTGGCCCCGCCGGCGCAGGCCGGCCCGCAGACCCTGGCCAGGGAAGACACCGTGCTGGTGGACCTGGGCGAATTCGTCACCAACGTCCGCGACTCCGGGGGCATGCGCTACCTGAAGGCGCAGGTCTACATCGCGGTTTCCAAGAAAGTGAAGGCAGAGGCGCTGGAAGAGGAGATGCCGCGGCTGAAGGACGCGGTGCTGGCCATCCTGGCCGCGCAGACGGTGGAGGACCTGGAGATTTCCCGCCGCGACGCCCTGCGCCAGCGCATCGCCGAGCGCCTCAGCGAGGAGCTGGGCGACAAGGGCCCGGTGGCCGGGGTGTACTTCACCACCTTCATCCTGCAGTAGCCGCGGGGTCCAGGCCCGGATAGGAGGAGTCCGGTGAACGAGATTCTCTCCCAGGAAGAAATCGATGCCCTGCTCACCGCGCTCAGCAAGGGCGACGTGGACGCCGACGAGCTGAAGCAGGAGCAGAGCAAGCGCAAGGTGCGGGTGTACGACTTCCGCCGCCCCAACAAGTTCTCCAAGGACCAGATCCACACCCTGCACGTCATCTTCGAGAACTACGCCCGCACGCTGGGCACCTACCTGTCCGCCCAGCTGCGCGCCGCCGTGCAGACGGAGCTGCTGTCCGTGGAGCAGATCACCTACTCGGAGTTCACCCGCTCGCTGCCCAACCCCAGCGTGCTGTGCGTGTTCACGCTGCCGCCGCTGGAGGGTACGGCGCTGTTCGAGATCAACCCCAACCTGGGCTTCGCCATGCTGGACCGGCTGCTGGGCGGCCCCGGCCTGCCCACCGAGCGCATCCGGCCCCTGACCGAGATCGAGAGCACGCTGATGGAGCGCTTCGGCCAGCGCATGCTGTCGCTGCTGGAGGAGCCCTGGAGCACCATCGTCAACATCACCCCGGTGCTGGACCACCTGGAGTCCAACCCGCAGTTCACCCAGATCGTGTCCCCCGGCGAAATGGTGGTCATCATCTCGCTGGAAACGCAGATCGGCGAGGTCTTCGGCATCATGAACATGTGCATTCCCTTCCTGGTGCTGGAGCCCATCCTCAACAAGCTCAACGTGCACTACTACTACTCCTCCACCGTCAAGGAGCCGGCGCCGGAGACCGTGCAGGCGTTGCGCTCGCGGCTGGAGAATGCGATGATACCTGTCAGGGTGATGGTAGGCAAGGCCACCATCACCGTCAAGGACCTGCTCGACCTGTCGGTGGGCGACGTGATTCCCCTGGAGCGCCACGTTAAGGACGACTTCGAAGTCGTGGTGGGCACCGGCACCAAGTTCCTGGGCACCCCCGGAGTGGTGGGCAACCGCGTCGCGGTCAAGGTAACGAAGGTCGTGGAAGAGGAGGATGACAATGCATGACGGCATCCTGTCCCAGGAGGAAATAGACGCCCTGCTCAACGGCGACAGCGACCTGCCCTTCGACCCCCCGCCGCTGTCCGGCGTGGAGCAGGACGTGCTGGGCGAGATCGGCAACATCACCATGGGCACCGCCGCCACCACGCTCTCCACCCTGTTGCGGCACCGGGTGAGCATCACCACCCCCGAGCTGCGCCTGGTTACCCCCGCGCAGCTGCAGGAGGAGTACCCCCAGCCCTGCGTCATCGTCACCGTCCGCTACACGGACGGCCTGAGCGGCAGCAGCCTGCTGGTCATCAAGCAGCACGACGCCGCCGTCATCGCCGACCTGATGATGGGCGGCTCCGGCACCGACGTCGACCCCGGGCTGGACGAGCTCAAGTTGAGCGCGGTGGGCGAGGCCATGAACCAGATGATGGGCACCGCCACCACCAGCCTGTCGTCCATGTTCCACCGCCGCATCGACATCGCGCCCCCCGCCCTGACCATGTCCGGCGCCGGCGGCGAGGGGATGAGCGCCGCCCTGGGGGGCCAACCGCAGGCGGTGCAGATTCGCTTCCGCATGGAGATCGAGGGGCTGGTGGACAGCGAGATAATGATGCTGCTGCCCATCGAGCCGGCCCGCCAGATGGCGGCCACCCTGATGGGGACCATGCCGGAGGTGGACGAGATCGTGGCCGGCGTGCCCGGGCTGCCGCCCGAC
>JARYMO010000158.1 GCA_029907055.1 Syntrophomonadaceae bacterium
AAGGTGGCAGGGAGCGTGCCGCCGCCGGACCGCATCAGGAAACTTATCGAGGAAGAACTGTAGGGGAGCCGGACGGCTCGCCCGCTCGCTCGCGCAAGGGGGCGGGCCAGGGGTAACGCGGGAGCGGCTCCGGGGGGCAGGAGTGACCGAGGCAGCCTGCTGGGCCGGTCGCTGCTGCCGCAGGTCCCGCCGCCGGCAGCAAGAAACGAGGTGCCGTGGTGTTCTCATGGGTCGCTGACCTGGTCGCGTGGAAGCTGCTCGGTTTCGTCCCCGGCTCGCGCCTGGGGCAGGCCGTGCACTTCTTCGTGTACGACAGCCTCAAGATTTTCATCCTGTTGGCCACCATCATCTTCGTGGTCGCCATCATCCGCTCCTTCTTCCCCCCCGAGCGGACCCGCAAGATCCTCAGCTACCGGCGGCAGTGGTACGGAAACGTGGCCGCCGCGTTGCTGGGAGTGGTGACGCCCTTCTGTTCCTGCTCGGCCATCCCCCTCTTCATCGGCTTCATCGAGGCAGGCATCCCGTTGGGGGTCACCTTCTCCTTTCTCATCTCGTCCCCGGTGGTGAACGAGGTGGCCCTGGTGATGCTCTTCGGGATGTTCGGGGCGAAGATCGCCCTCATCTACCTGGCCACCGGTCTCGTGGTCGCCACTGTCGGGGGCCTGGTCATCGGGCGGCTGGGGGTGGAACACCTGGTGGAAGGGTTCGTGTACGAGACCCGCGGGGGTGACATCGAGGTGGCGGAGGTGACGTGGAACGACCGCCTGCAGTACGCGCGGGGCTACGTGGCAGAGATCCTGCGCAAGGTGTGGCCCTACGTCCTGGTAGGCATCGGCATTGGCGGGTGGATCCACGGCTACGTCCCAGAGGACTTCCTGGTCAGGTGGGCCGGGCCTGACAACGCGCTGGCGGTGCCGGTGGCAGTCGGCCTGGGGGTGCCGCTGTACTCCAATGCTGCCGGCACCATCCCCATCGTGGCGGCCCTGCGTGAGAAGGGCATGGCCATGGGGACGGTGCTGGCCTTCATGATGGCGGTGACGGCGCTCTCGCTTCCCGAGATGATCATCCTGCGCAATGTGCTCAAGCCCCGGCTCATCGCCATCTACGTGGCCATCGTCGCCACTGCCATCATCGCCGTGGGCTATTCCTTCAACTGGCTCATTCCCCTGTAGGCCGGGGTCGAAGGGTTCCTGCCCAGCGTCCCCGTCCAGGGGAGCAGGGAGAGGAGGAGGTATCGCCATGAACAGTCGGCTGCGCCCCGCCATCATGGTGGGCGTGCTGTTGCTGGTGCTGGGGATAGCGGCCGCCAGGTTTGCCTGGCCACGGGCCGAGGGCCCGGCGCAACTGCCGTCCACCCCCAGCCAGACCGCCAGTCCTGTCAGCAGCGATGGCAGCCCTGGCGGGGCGCCGGGCGGGGAGGAGGCCGCCAGGGCGCTGCCCGTGTGGATGCTGTTCCGCTCCGAGCACTGCGCCCCCTGCGTGGAGATGACCGCGACCATGAAGCGACTGGGGCCGGAATTCGCAGGCCGGGTAGAATTTCGTCAGGTCGACGTGGACGACCCTGCCAACCGCGACGTAGTCCGGGAGTTCGGCATCCGTTACGTCCCCACTACCTACCTCTACGACGCTGACGGGCGTCTCGTCTTCCAGCAGATTGGCGCGGTGCCGGAGGATGAAATGAGAGAGCGGCTGCGCGCCCTGCTGGAGAAACGCTGATGGTGGAATGGGTTAACAAGGCGGTCCCTGGTTTCATCGCCAGCTGGCCGAGCGTGGCCCTGGCCCTGGTCTTCCTGGCCGGGGTGCTCACCAGCATCGGCCCCTGCAATCTCAGCATGGTGCCCATCATCATGGCCTACGTCGGTGGCCGGGCGGAGATGGGCAGGGTGGAGGGCTTCTGGTTGTCGCTGTTCTTCACGCTGGGGACCTCCACCACCTTCACCCTGATGGGAGTGGTCATTGCCCTCGTTGGAGGACTCTTCGGCACAGCCCGCAGCGTGCTCTTCTACCTGGCCGCAGCGGTGTGTATCGGGGTCGGGCTCAGCCTGCTCCGCGTCTGGACCCTCCGGCTCCCGGTCCCCGCCCGCCTGCAGCGGCGGGTCCCCGTGCGCCGGGGGTGGTGGGGGGCCTACGTGATGGGCGTGAGCATGGGGCTGGTGGGCTCGCAGTGCGGCACGCCCATCCTGCTCGTCATCCTCTCGCTGGTGATGCTGAAGGGCAACATGGTCTACGGAGCGGCGCTGCTGTTCCTCTACGCCCTCGGGCGCGGCGTGCCGGTAGTGCTGGCCGGGACCTTCACCGGCCTGCTCAAGAACATGCCAGTCTTTGCGCGCTGGTCTGACCTCCTGGAGCGTGCGGCAGGCGTGGTCCTGCTGGCAGTCGGGGCCTACTTCCTGTGGTCGGCCTGAAGCGGGGGCGTCGCGGCACGGCGATCACCGTGGCAGGGACATTGCTCGTTCACCCGCTGCCGGTCCCGGCGAGGACTGATTGGCCACTGCTTCCCACAGCAGTGGCTGGAGGCGGGGGTCCGCCAGCAGCGAGCGCAGGGTATCGCGCATGGCGGGTTGAGTCAGCAGGTCCAGCAATGCCGGCCGCGCGGCGGGCTGGGCCAGCAGTTCAGCCACCGCCGCTTGCAGGGCAGGGTCTGCGGCCTGCCTGATGATGACCTCCCGCAGTTGCTGGTTGTGCAGGGCATCCGCCAGCGCCTGTCTTCCCTGCGGGCTCTCCAGTGCCTTGGCCATTGCTGCCTGGACCTCAGGAGACTTCAGCGCCTGCACCAGCAGGCGCCCGCTCGCCGGCTGCACAATGGTGGCCCCGGGCGCGACGCTGCCCGTGCCTGTTCTCGCGGCCCACATGGCCACCATCAACATTCCCGCCAGCACCGCGACGGGCACCAGGACTCTCTGTGCCCTCACCGTTCCGCCTCCCTGCCGGACCCCGGCGCTGCCGCCGGGGCGAACCTCATCCGTATCTCCACCACTTCGGGGCGGTTGCCCACCCGCAGCGGCGGCCCCCAGGTGCCGTACCCGCTGGATACCAGCACCTGCAGCGCCCCCATTCGCAGGTACCCCCAGTCCACCGCGAACACTCGGCCAGTGACCAGGTGGTTGGGGAAGAGCTGCCCCCGGTGGGTGTGCCCGGACAGTTGCAGGTCCACCCCGCAGGCCTGGGCCTCGGGCAGATCCACCGGCATGTGGTCCAGCATCAGCACGGGCAGGCTGGTATCGACGTGCGCCATCACCTGGGACAAGGGGAGTCTCTTGCGCCCGAAGCCGGCGCGGCCGCGGAAGTCACGCCCCACCACCCAGAATGACCCGTCGACCAGCACCGCCTGGTCGCGCAGCACGGTGACTCCGGCCTCGCTCAAGGCGGCAATGATCTCTTCGACATGGCCTCCGACGTACTCGTGGTTCCCCAGGACGGCGTAGGTGCCCAGGGGGGGCTGCAACCTGCGCAGCACCGCCGCCATGCCCTGTTCCTGGAACGGTCCCAGGTGGCCGTCAATGATGTCGCCGGCCAGCAGCACCAGGTCGGGGCGACGCTGGTTGATGTCTTCCACCAGCTGCTCCAGGCGCCGGCGGGTCACGATGGCCCCCAGGTGGAGGTCGGACACCATCACCGCTCGCAGCTCGCGATGGCGGAGTCCGGGCTTGGCAATGGTGATGTCGTAGCGGGCCACGACGGGGTGGAGGGCGTTCACCGTGCCGTAGACCATCAGCCCGGCCAGGGCCACCACCAGTATCCCGCCGGGGAGGGCGGGACCCACGGCCAGCCGCGCTGGCAACAGGTCCAGCCAGCGCCCGGCCAGGCGCGCGGAATCGATGGCCAACAGGCCCAGCAGGGCGTAGAAGAGGACGCCCATCCAGTACGCTCCTACCCAGGTCAGGGCGCTCCTCACTGGCGCCGGCAGCAGCCCGTGGACCAGGAAGGCCAGCAGGTAGGACAGGGCCAGGAAGGCCAGCACCGCTCCGTAGAGGACCGGACTCTGGAGGGACATCAACGCCGACAGCGCCTGCCATCCCCGCAGGCCCACGTACCAGTTGAGCAGCCCCCATACGGCCAGGAAGACAGAGAGGAACGCCACGCGCGCTACACTCACCACGCTTCACCTCCAGCCTGAAGACACCGCGCAACGGCTTTTAGTCGGAACCCCTCCGCCAGCGCCCGGCCACCCGAACGCGCAGGGCAGGCCAGGGAGGCGGCCGATGGCACCCGCCCCCGCCAGCCGGCGGCCAGTCGAGGCGCACCGTTACACACTTCGCTCCGCCCACCTCCAGT
>JARYMO010000159.1 GCA_029907055.1 Syntrophomonadaceae bacterium
TCGCGCGCAGTTTCTCTGTGTGGGTTCAGCCGCCCGCGGGCGGCCACGCCATGCTCCACCAGTCCAGGCCGCGGGCGTAGTCCAGCAGCTCCTCCGCCGCGAACCACAGGCCCAGTTCCCGCTCCGCCGCCGGCGGGGAATCGGAGGCGTGTACCAGGTTGCGGGACAGGAAGGCCCCCAGGTCCCCGCGGATGGTCCCTGCCGCCGCCTGGCGCGGGTCGGTGGCGCCTACCAGCACACGCACCGCCGCTACCACCCCCGGCCCCTCCCAGGCCATGGCCACCACCGGGCCGGAGGTGATGAACTCTACCAGCCCGGAAAAAAACGGCTGGTCGCGGTGCTCGGCGTAGTGCTCCGCGGCCAGTTGCGTCGACACCTGCAGCATTTTCATTCCCACCAGGCGGTACCCGCGGGCCTCGATGCGGCGGACGATCTCCCCCACCAGCCCACGCTGCACCCCGTCCGGCTTGACCATCACGAAGGTCCTCTCCAGCAGTCTCCCTCCCCGCGCTGACGCTAGGCCCCGGCCATGATGGCCTGGAACTCCTCGGCTTCCATGACCTCGGTTTCCATCAGCCGCTCCGCCACCCGGTGCAGCTTGTCCGAGTACTTGGTGAGGATCTCCCTGGCCCGCTCGTAGCTGGACTCGATGAACCCGCGCGCTTCCTGGTCGATGGCGTAGGCGATAGCCTCCGAGTAGTTGCGGTCGCGGGCGATGTCCCGGCCCAGGAACACCTCTTCGCGCTTGTGCCCGAAGGTGAGCGGCCCCAGCTCGTCGGACATACCGTACTCGGTGATCATGCGCCGCACGATGGAAGTGGCGCGCTCCAGGTCGTTCTGGGCCCCGGTGCTGACCTCGTGCAGCACCAGGCTCTCCGCCACCCTCCCTCCCAGCAGGGTGGTCACCTCGTCGAGCAGGCGCGACTTGGTGATGTAGTTGCGGTCCTCCTCCGGCAGCAGCAGGGTGTACCCGCCGGCACGGCCGCGGGGGATGATGGAGATCTTGTGCACCTTGTCGGTGTTGGGCAGGAAGTAGCTGACCACCGCGTGGCCGGCCTCGTGGAAGGCCACCAGGCGCTTCTCGCTCTCGCTGATGACCCGCGACTTCTTCTCCGGGCCGGCGATGACCCGCTCCACCGCGTCCTCCATCTCCTCCATGGTGATGGCCTTCTTGTCGCGCCGCGCGGCCAGCAGCGCCGCCTCGTTCACCACGTTGGCCAGGTCAGCCCCGGTGAACCCCGGGGTGCGCTTGGCCACCACTTCCAGCTTGACGTCCTCCGCCACCGGCTTGCCCTCCATGTGCACGCGCAGGATGGCTTCCCGCCCCTTGACGTCGGGACGGTCGATGACGATGTGGCGGTCGAAGCGCCCCGGGCGCAGCAGCGCCGGGTCCAGGATATCCGGCCGGTTGGTGCCGGCCATCACGATGATGCCTTCATTGGTGCTGAACCCGTCCATCTCCACCAGCAGCTGGTTGAGCGTCTGCTCGCGCTCGTCGTGGCCGCCGCCCAGCCCGGCCCCGCGCTGGCGGCCCACCGCGTCGATCTCGTCGATGAACACGATGCAGGGGGCGTTCTTCTTGGCGTTCTCGAACAGGTCACGCACCCGGGCGGCCCCGACCCCCACGAACATCTCCACGAAATCGGAGCCGCTGATGGAGAAGAAGGGCACACCGGCTTCCCCCGCCACTGCCTTGGCCATCAGGGTCTTGCCGGTGCCGGGGGGGCCGTACAACAGCACTCCCTTGGGGATCTTGGCCCCCATGTGGATGAACTTCTGCGGGGTCTTGAGGAAGTCGATGACCTCCTGCAGTTCTTCCTTGGCCTCCTCGGCCCCCGCCACGTCCTTGAATGTCACCTTCACCTCTTCCGGCGCCATCATGCGCGCACGGCTGCGCCCGAACTGCATGACCCGGTTGCCGCCGCCCTGGGTCTGGTTCATCATCAGCACGATGAAGCCGATGAGGATGGCGATGGGCAGCAGGGTGGTGAGCAGCCCGGTCCACCAGGGCGGCCCGGGGGCTTTCTGGGTGCCGTAGCTGACGTTGTTGGCGCGCAGGTGGGCAAACACCGCGTCCTCCTTGGGCGCCTCGGTGGTGAACTTCTTGCCGTCGCGGTAGGTGCCGGTAATGGTGTAGACCTGGTCTTCCACCGTCACCATCACCCGGTCGATCTTGCCAGCGGCCACGTCGGTGTAGAAGGTGCCGTAGTCGACGACCTGGGCCGGCTGCTCGGTCTCGGAGGTCGCCCGGATGGCGAACAGGGCCAGGACCACGATGAGCACGTAGATGGCGATGTTCTTCAGCACTCTGTCCACGGGTTCGTCCCTCCCTCCCTTGCGGCTGGACAGTCCTCCATATTTTATCACACCGACCGGCCGGTTTTCAACGAAGGGGCCGCACCGCCAAGGCCAGGATCTCGGTGGTTTCCGGGCCCACCGCCACCCGCTCGTCGGGCCTCATCCCCGCCACCCAGCACACCCGCCCAGCATCCTCCAGCACCGGCACCCGGTCACGCTCGCGGGCCGGGATACGGGCGTCCACGAAGAGGTCCTGCAGCTTCTTGCTGCCCCCCAGCCCCAGCGGGCGCATGCGGTCCCCCGGACGGCGCGAACGCACCAGCAGCGGCTGCTTCAGCCGGTGCCAGTCCAGCCTCACGTCAGCCTCCCCCTCCGCCCCGGGCGGCTGCAGGCGGGCCTCCACCTGCAGGCCGGCCTCGGGGATGCGGGTGATGCCGGGCACCTGCAGCAAGTGACAGTAGGGCCGGGGCGGCGGCAGTCCGCGGTGGAAGACCAGGTGGGTGTAGTCCTTCTCCACCCTCAGCCCGCGCGGCAGGTGGAGCTGGCGGGCGGAACCGGGGGCCGCGGCCAGCCGCAGGGCTGCCTCCACGTCGCCCATCTTCCAGCCCTGCGGTCCCCCCAGGCGGGTCAGGCAGTGCAGCACCGCGCGTCGCTGCAGCCCCAGCGGGGCGCCCCGCAGCACCTCCAGGTCCAGTCTCAGGACGCCCCCATCCTCTTCCGCCAGCGCCTGCTCCAGCACGCCGGCGGTGGCTTCTTCCAGCACCTGCTCGTCGGCGCGGGCCAGCTCCGCCAGCTGCGCCAGGGCCTCGACCAGCGCCGGGTTGTACTCCCGCTCCAGCTGGGGCAGCAGGGAGTGGCGGACGCGGTTGCGCAGGAACCGCAGGTCGAGGTTGCTGGCATCGCTGCACCAGCGCAGACCCTGCGCGCGCAGGTAGTCCTCGATCTCAGCCCGCGTGCAGTCCAGCAGGGGGCGCACCAGGTTGCCCCGGCGCGGCAGCATCCCCTGCAACCCGCGCAGGCCGCTGCCGCGCAGGACGTGCAGCAGCACGGTTTCGGCCTGGTCCTGGCGGTGGTGGGCGGTGGCAATGCGCTGGGCCCCCAGCTCCCGGCACAGGTGCTGCAAGTAGCGGTAGCGCGCTTCCCTCCCCGCCTCTTCCAGCGTCCTGCCTTCCTGCGCGGCCAGCCCGCGCACGTCGACCCGGCTGCTGTAGCAGGGATGCCCCAGCGCGGCGGCCAGCTCCTCCACGAACCGTTGCTCGCTGTCCGCCTCGGCGCGCAGGCCGTGGTGGACGTGGGCCACCACCAGCGAGAACCCCTGCTCTGCTCCCAGCCGGCTGAGCAGGTGCATCAGCGCCACCGAGTCCGCCCCGCTCGACACGGCCACTACCACCGTGTGACCGGGGGATATCAGGTTGTGCTGGGCGATGTACGCCGCCACCTTGCGTTGCACCGATCCACCTGTCCCCGCTGCGTTGCCCCGCCGGTGCTCGACCGTCACCAGCCGGCGAGCAGTCACCGTGTTCTTTTTCCCATTATCGCAGACCCGGGGGGGGAGCGAAAGCGCCGCACGGCCAGCCTTCGAGCCCACTCTGCCCGGGGGAGAAAAAAGCAAGGCAGCCACCACGAGGGTGGCTGCCGGTCGTCCACTGCAGGTTGCCTGGCAGGACTAGAGGAACTTCTTGTGCTTGGGGTGGTAGTGGGTGTGCAGCAGCTCGTGGGACTTGTGCCCCAGCGGCTCGTGCAGGAACTCCTCGTACAGGGTCTTGACCTCGGGGTTCTCGTGCGACTTGCGCAGCGGCAGCCCCTCGTCCTCCAGGTAGATCTGCTCGATGCGCTCGGCACGCATGATGTTGGCCTTGGTGTAGGGCTGGCCGCCGCCGCCGATGCACCCGCCGGGGCAGGCCATGATCTCGATGAAGTGGTAGGGCGACTCGCCCGCCCGCACCTGGTCCATCAGCTTGCGGGCATTGGTCAGGC
>JARYMO010000160.1 GCA_029907055.1 Syntrophomonadaceae bacterium
GCCCGGTCCCGGCGCCCGAGACTGCCCCGGTGCCGGCCGCCGGCGCGCCCGTGGCCGCCGCCGCGCCCGCGGAAGGGTTTGTGCCCCTGCCGCTGCCGCAGGTCAGCCCCCGCCCGGCCCGCTCCCTGCTGGCCCAGCCCGAGCCGCCTGTTACCGCCGTTGACGGCTTCGACCCGGTGCGGGTGATGGAAGAGCTCAAGGCGGTGCGGGAGATGATCCTGGAACTGAACGAGAAGGTGGACGAGCGCGACAAGCTCAAGGGCATCCCGCGCTCGCTGCAGGCCGTCTACAAGACCCTGGTGCGCAACCAGGTGGAGGAGAAGCTGGCCCTGCGCGTGGTGCAGGGCGCCCGCCAGCGCCTGGCCGACGGCAACGGCGGAGACGAGGAAGCCGAGCGGGCCGCCTGCTGCCAGGTCATCGAGGGCCTGCTGCGCAAGCCGCGGCCCATCGAGCTCACCCTGGGGCGCCCGCGGGTGGTGGCCATGGTCGGCCCCACCGGGGTGGGCAAGACCACCACCATCGCCAAGCTGGCGGCCAACTTCCACCTGCTGGAGAAGAAGCAGGTGGGCCTCATCACCATCGACACCTACCGCATCGCCGCCGTGGAGCAGCTCAAGACCTACGCCGAGATCATCGGCGTGGTGGTGGAAGTGGTCTTCCACCCCCAGGAGCTGCGCGAGGCCATCGACCGCCTGCACGACTGCGACATCATCTTCATTGACACCGCCGGCCGCAGCCCCCGCAACGAGCCGCAGATCTCCGAGCTGGCGGAGTTCATGGGCATCGCCGCCCCCGACGAGATCATCCTGGTGCTGCAGGCCAACGCCTACTACGAGGACCTGCTCGACGTCTACCGCCGCTTCAGCGCGGTGCGCATCGACAAGCTGGTCTTCACCAAGCTGGACGAGAGCGACCGCTGGGGCACCATCCTCGACGTGGTGCACCGCACCCGCACGCCGCTGGCCTACGTCACCACCGGCCAGAACGTGCCCGACGACATCGAGGTGCCGGACACCGGGTACCTGGCGCGCATGATGGTGGGAGAGGGAACGCCCGCATGAGAGACCAGGCGGAGAAGCTCAGGGCCATGGCCCGCTCGCTCAAGCAGCAGATCGCCAGCGAGCTCGGCCGCGGGCTCGAGCACACCCGCGTCATCGCCGTCACCAGCGGCAAGGGCGGGGTGGGCAAGACCAACCTGGCCCTCAACCTGGCGCTGGCCCTGGCCCAGAAGGGGCTCAAGGTCACGCTGCTGGACGCCGACATGGGCATGGCCAACATCGACATCATCATGGGCCTGGTGCCGGAGTACAACCTGTACCACGTGCTGCGCGGCGAGAAGAGCATCAGGGACATCATGCTCACCGGCCCCTTCGGGCTCAAGTTCATCCCCGGCGGCTCCGGCATCCAGGAGCTGGCCAACCTCTCCGAGGATGAACTGGCGCGCGTAGTGGCCGAGCTGGGGCGGCTGGACGGCGAGAGCGACGTGCTGCTCATCGACACCGGCGCCGGCATCGCCAACAACGTGCTGGCCTTCGTTACCGCCGCCGACGACATCATCGTGGTCACCAGCCCCGAGCCCACCTCGCTGACCGACGCCTACGGCATCATCAAGGTGGCCGCCGCGCGCCGGGCGCGTGGCACCATCTACCTGGTGGTCAACCGGGTGGGCATCGAGGCCGAGGGCACGCTGGTGGCGCACAAGCTGACCACCGTGGCCCAGCGCTTCCTGGGAGTGGAGGTGGCCGCGCTGGGCAGCGTGCTGGAAGACGAGGCGGTGGAGCGGGCGGTGCGCAGCCAGGAGCCGCTGCTGGTGGCCTACCCCGGCAGCCCGGCGGCGCGCGGGGTGCGGGCCATCGCCGACCGCATCATCGCCGCCAGCTTCGAGGACAAGACGGCGGCCAGGCCGGGCGGGCTGCGCTCCTTTTTCCGCAGCCTCACCGGCTTCCTGCGCTGACCCGGTGCAACGCGCTTCCCGCCACCAGTGAAACAAGGGGACGCTCTTCTTGTTTCACGCGGGTGGCTGAGACAGGCACCGAAACGAAAAGAGCGTCCCCTTGTTTCAGGGCACTGAAACGAAAAGAGCGTCCCCTTGTTCCAGGGGGCTGAAACAAAAAGAGCGTCCCCTTGTTCCAGGGAAGGAGAAGGCGGCGGTGGGGAAGAAGGTAAAAGGGCTGGAAGTCAACCGGCTGGTGGAGCTCGAGATTGACAGCCGGGAGTTCAAAGGGGTGTTCCCCAGCCGCATCGAGGAGATCGACGGGCGGGGAGTGCACCTGGCGGTGCCGATGCGCGGTGGCGTGCGCATTCCCCTCCACCAGGGCGAGCCGCTGCGCGTCATCTACGTGTACGACGAGGACGTGTACGCCTTCGACACCCGGGTGGTGGCCCGCCTGGCGGAGCCCCTGGCGGTGCTGGTAGTGGAGGCGCCGCGGGCGGTGTCCCGCATCGAGCGCCGCAAGTGGGTGCGGCTGGCGGTGGAGTTGCCCCTGCAGTTCCAGGTCGGCCCCCTGGACGGCGAGTGGGCGCGGGGCCGCACCGTGGACCTGAGCGGCGGCGGCGTGCTGTTCCGCACCGACGAGGACTGGCTGGGCGCCGGCACCATCATCACCCTGCGCCTGGGCCTGCCGGAGCGGGAGACCGTGACCTGCAGCGCCCGGGTCATCGAGGTCAACAACCTGCGGCGGGGGCCCCTGCCCTACGAGGTGCGCTGCGCCTTCCAGGACATCCGCGAGGGGCACCGTGACCGCATCATCGGCTACATATTCGCCTGCCAGCGGGAGCTGCTGAAGAAGCGCATCCGCCAGTAAGCCGGGCTCACTGCCGCCGGACGGCGAGCGCGAGAAAGCCCGCCGCAAGGGTGAATCGCCTACCGGCAGTGAATGATACTGTGTTCAAGCGGCAGGTCAACAACGGCATCACCGCTCGCCCCCCGGGACGCGGAAAGCGGGCGGGAGTGGCCGGACTACGAGCGCGAGGAAGAGTGCAGTGAAACCGATTCGCGTCCTGATAGTAGACGATTCCGTGTTCGTGCGCCAGGTCATCAGCGACATCGTGGCTGCCCAGCCGGACATGGAGGTGGCAGGCACGGCCCGCAACGGGGCGGAGGCCCTGGAGCGGCTGCGGGAGTTGCGCCCGGACGTTGTCACCCTGGACATCGAGATGCCGGTGATGGACGGCCTGACCGCCCTCAAGGCCATCATGGCCTCCCGTCCACTGCCGGTGGTGATGCTGTCCAGCCTCACCAGCAAGGGGGCGGAGATGACCGTGCGCGCCCTGCAGGCGGGGGCGGTGGACTTCGTGACCAAGCCGTCGGGCAAGGCGGCGGTCGACATCGCCCAGGTGGGCGAAGAACTGGCAGCCAAGCTGCGGGTGGCGGCGGGAGCCAGGCCGGCCCCGAGCCGTCCCCTCACCGGCATCCCCACCGGTTTCATTCCTGGTACGGACCCGAAGCGGAGCGGGGTGGCCGCCGCGCCGACCGCGGGCACGCCGGCCCTGGCCCCGCGCCAGGTGAGCGCCCGCCAGCCAGGCAGCGCAGCGCCCGGGCGGCGCCCGCTGCCGCAGCCCGCACCGGGGCCGGAGGCAGGCGCAGTGCCGGCACGCCCGCTGCGGGCGCTGGTGGTCATCGCCACCTCCACCGGGGGGCCACGGGCGCTGGCCGAGGTCCTCTCCGGGCTTCCCGGCGACCTGCCCGCGGCGGTGCTGGTGGTGCAGCACATGCCGCCCGGCTTCACCCGCTCGCTGGCCGAGCGGCTGGACGGCATGAGCCCGCTGCGGGTGAAGGAGGCCGAGGACGGCGACCTGGTGCTGCCCGGCACGGTGTACCTGGCCCCGGGCGACTTCCACATGCGGGTGAAACGCGGCCCGCAGGGGGGAGGCCTGCAGGTGGCGCTCTCCCAGGACCCGCCGGTGGGCAAGCTGCGCCCGGCCGCCGACCCGCTGTTCGCCTCGGTGGCGGCCGAGTTCGACGGCAGGGTGGTGGGGGTCATCCTCACCGGCATGGGGCGCGACGCCACCGAGGGCCTGCTGGCCCTCAAGCAACGGGGGGCCAGGTTCGTGGCCGAGGACGAGTCCACCTGCGTGGTGTTCGGGATGCCGCGCAGCGCCATCGCCACCGGCCAGGTGGACCGCGTGCTGCCGCTGCCGGAGATCGCACCCTGCCTGGTGTCGTGGCTGGCAGAGGCATGGGTAGCGGCGCGGGAGCTGCCGGCGGCAGGGCCCGGGGCCACGCGGGGCACGGCCTCCCGCCGGCCCGGCGGGCTGGCCGGGAGCT
>JARYMO010000161.1 GCA_029907055.1 Syntrophomonadaceae bacterium
GGCTGGCGGGGGCGCGCGCGGCGCTGGACAACGCCCGCACCAACCTGGCCAACAGCAGCGTGCCGTCCCCCATCGCCGGGACGGTAGGGCTGGTGAGCGTCAGCGTCGGGGACGCGGTGGGCGCGCAGACCCAGGTGGCGGTGGTATCCGACACCTCGCGCCTGCAGGTGCAGGTCAACGCGGCGGAGGCCGACGTTTCCTCCATCAGGCCCGGCAGCGCGGTCAAGGTCTACGTGCCGGCGGTCTCGGAGCGCCCCTTCGCCGGGATAGTTGAGACGGTGGCGCAGGCCGCCGACCCCCGCGCCCGCACCTACCCGGTGAAGGTGGTACTGGACAACCCGGGCGGGGAGTTGAGGTCAGGGATGTTCGCCGAGGTGCACCTCACCACCGCTAGCCGGGCCGGGGTGCTGGCCCTGCCGCTGGAGGCGGTGGGCGAGAAGGGCGCCCGCAAGATCGTCTACGTGGTGGACGACAAGAGCGTGGCCCACGAGCGCGAGGTGACGCTGGGGCTGCAGGGCGAGACGCTGGTGGAGGTGCTCTCCGGCCTGAAGGCGGGAGAGCGCGTGGTGGTCAAGGGACAGACGCTCATCCGCGACGGTGACCGGGTGCGCGTGGTGGCAGGGGGCATGAAGGAGTGAAGCTCTCCCAGTTTGCCGTCCACCGGCCGGTGACCATCGCCATCCTGGTGGGCGTGCTGCTCATCCTGGGCTGGGTGTCGTTCACCCGCCTGGCCGTGGACCTCTACCCGGACATGAAGCTGCCGGTGGCAGCGGTGATGACCAGCTACTCCGGGGCTGGGCCGGAGGAGATCGAGTCGCAGGTGTCGCGGCCCATCGAGAGCATCCTGGGCACCCTGCCGGGGGTGGAGGAGTTGCAGTCCTACTCCCTCTCCGGCTCCTCCATCGTGGTGGTGCGCTTCGCCTGGGGCACCGACATGGACTTCGCCTCCCTCAACATGCGGGAGAAGGTGGCGCTGGTCGAGAAGGCGCTGCCCTCGGCTGCCGACAAGCCCATGGTGGTCAAGATGGACCCCTCCATGATGCCGGTGCTGCAGATCGGCATGAGCGGCGGCCACGACCTGGCCCAGCTGCAGGACATCGCCGAGAACAAGGTCAAGCCTGCCCTGGAACGGGTGGAGGGAGTGGCCTCGGTGACCCTCACCGGCGGCCTTACCCGCGAGGTGAAGGTCGAGGTCGACCCGGTCAAGCTGCACAACTACGGCCTCACCCTGGCCCAGGTGACCCAGGTGCTGCAGGCTGACAACTTCAACCAGTCGGCGGGCACCATTCAGCAGGGGCGCCGCCAGCTCTTCGTGCGCAGCCTGCAGCAGTTCGAAAACGTGGACGACATCCGCCACGTGACCATCGTGACCCCCTCCGGCCAGACGGTGCGCCTGTCACAGGTGGCGGAGGTGGTGGACGGCTACCAGGACAGCACCCAGTACACCCGCATGGACCTGGAGCCCAGCATCGGCGTGCACGTCCTCAAGCAGTCGGACGCCAACTCGGTGCAGGTTTCCCGCCGCGTGCACCAGGCGCTGCAGGAACTCAACAAGACCATCCCCGGCGGCATCCGCGTGGGAGTGGTGTTCGACCAGGCCGACTTCATCAACGATGCCATGGCCTCCATCAAGCGCTCCATGCTGGAGGGGGCCCTGCTGGCCATGGCCATCATCTACGTCTTCCTGCGCAGCCTGCCCAGCACCCTCATCATCGCCACCTCCATCCCCCTGTCCATCGTGGCCACCTTCGTGCTCATGTACTTCTCCGGCATGACCATGAACCTGGTCTCCATGGGTGGCATCGCTCTCGGCATCGGGCGCATGGTGGACGACTCCATCGTGGTGCTGGAGAGCATCTTCCGCAAGCGGCGCGAGGGCCTGGGCGGGCTGCAGGCGGCGGTGGAGGGGGCTACCGAAGTGGGCAACGCCGTGATGGCTGCCACTTTCACCACCGTGGCCGTCTTCCTGCCTATCGTGTTCGTGCAGGGGCTGGCCGCCATCGTCTTCAAGCCCATGGCCATGACCGTGTCCTTCGCCATCCTCTCCTCGCTGCTGGTGGCGCTGACCATCATCCCGCTGCTCTCCTCGCGCCTGCTGGCGCAACAGCTGGTGCACGAGGCAGAGGCGGACGAGCAGGCGCGCGGGCTGCGGCGGGCGCTCAACCGCGCCTCCCGCCTCATCGACGGGCTGGGCGAATGGTACCGCGGGGTCATCCACTGGGCGCTGGGGCACCGGCGGACGGTCATCGCCACCGTCACGCTGCTGATGGTGGGCAGCCTGGGGCTGGTGCCGCTCATCGGCGCCGAGTTCCTGCCCAGCGCCGACGCTGGCCAGATCGCCATCGAGGTGCAGATGGACAAGGGCACCGTCATCGAGGACACCGACCGGGTAGCGGCCCGCATCGAGAAGGTGGTGAAGGACATTCCCGAGGTGACCACCGTGTTCACCAGCGTGGGGCCCACCGGCAACATGATGATCAGCACCGGCACCCAGTCTGACACCGCCACCCTGATGGTGATGCTCAGCGGCCGCAGCCAGCGTCAACGCAGCACCGCCCAGGTGGCGGAGGAGATCCGCGCCCGGGTGGCGGACATCGCCGGCACCCGCATCACGGTGAGCGAGACCGACCCTACCACCGCCGGCATGCAGTCCTCCTCGCCCATCAACGTGCAGATCGCGGGCGACGACCTCGACACCCTGCGCGAGCTGTCCGACCGGGCCATGGACATCGTGCGCGCGGTGCCCGGCACCCGCGAGGTGGACTCCAACCTGGTGGAGGGCAAGCCGGAGGTGCAGGTGAAGGTGAACCGCGACCTGGCCGCCATGTACGGCCTCAGCCCCGGCCAGGTGGCCGCCACCCTGCAGACGGCGGTGCAGGGCACCGTGGCCACCCGCTACCGGGTGGCGGGGGAGGAGGTGGACGTGCGGGTGCGCTACGCCCCCCACGCCCGCGATGACCTCAGCCGGCTGGGCGGCATCATGCTCACCAGCCCGGCAGGCGTGCAGGTGCCGCTGGGGCAGGTGGCGGAGTTCACCATTGACCGCGGCCCCATGACCATCACCCGCGTCAACCAGACCCGGGTGGCGCAGATCACCGCCAGCATCTCGGGGCGCGACCTGAACAGCGTGACCTCTGACATCAAGGCCCGCATGGCCGAGCAGCTGGACCTGCCCCCCGGCTACACGGTGGAGTACACCGGGCAGACCCAGGACATGATGGAGTCCTTCTCCAGCCTGCTGCTGGCGCTGCTGCTGGCGGTGGTGCTGGTCTACGCGGTGATGGCCATCCAGTACGAGTCCTTCTTCGACCCCTTCGTCATCATGTTCTCGGTGCCCACCTGTTTCATCGGGGCGGCCGCCGGGCTGGCGCTGACCGGCCACCGCTTCAGCGTGGTGGCCTTCATCGGGGTCATCATGCTGGTGGGCATCGCGGTGTCCAACGCCATCGTGCTGGTGGACTACATCAAGACCCTGCGCCGGCGGGGCATGGAGCGCGACGCCGCCATCGCCCAAGCCGGGGCGGTGCGCCTGCGCCCCATCCTGATGACCGCCCTGGCCACCGTGCTGGCCATGGTGCCGCTGGCCCTGGGGCTGGGCGAGGGGGGCGAGATGGATGCGCCGCTGGCCACGGTGGTCATCGGCGGGATGCTGGCCTCCACTGCCATCACCCTGGTGCTGGTGCCGGTGGTCTACACCGTGCTGGACGACTGGGGCCAGCGCATCGCGCGCCGCCTGCGCCTGGGCCGCGACCGGGTGCAGCAGGAGCCGGGCGCCCCGGCCTAGAACAGAGGGCAGGGGAAGTGCGAGGGAGTTGGGCCAGTTGCCCGCCTCGGCAACTGCTGCCCGGGGCGTATTCCCCGCGGCTGCGTGGGAGCAGCTCCACCGGCAAGAGGGCTGCCGCGCGCCCTGCTGGTGCCCGTGCCGGGCGGGGAGCGAGGCCCGGCATGAGATGGAACACTGCAGGCTGGATGCGGCCCCCGGGTGAAGCGGAGTTGAAGGAAAGGCAAACCGGCAGGCCCCTGCCCCGGGCGGCGTGAGCCGCGGACACCACTGTACTAACGGAGGAATGGGCGTGGAAGAACGCAAGGAAAAGCGACAGCTGATACTGGAGGCCGCCGCCCGGGTATTCTCCCAGCGCGGCTACCACCAGGCCAAGGTGGAGGAGATCGCCGCCGCCGCCGGGGTGGGCAAGGGCACGGTGTACGAGTACTTCGACAGCAAGCTGGAGCTCTTCCAGCAGATGTGTTCCGCCGCCCTGGGAG
>JARYMO010000162.1 GCA_029907055.1 Syntrophomonadaceae bacterium
CACCTCTCCCGCGTCACCCGCAAGACCACCGTGCTGGTATTCGGGGATGCGCGCAACAACTGGCAGGCCAGTGACAGCGAGGCGCTGCGGGACATCAAGCGGCAGGCGCGCAGGGTGTTGTGGTTCAACCCCGAACCGCGGTCGCTGTGGGGGAGCGGGGACAGCATCATCGCCGACTACGCACCGCACTGCGACGCCGTCTTCGCCTGTCCCAACCTGGCGGAACTGGAACGGGCGCTGGCCCGGCTGTAGGAGGGAGATCACATGGAGAGGTTCGAAGGGGATTTCCTGCCCCCCGCCTGGTACGCCTTCTTTGCCACCGACACCATGGTGGGAGTCGTGTCCACGCTGGACGCCGACGGCTACCCGCGCGGGGCACCCATGTCGCAGTTCTATGCGCCCAGCGACCGGGTGTTGCTGATGGCGGCCCAGAACCAGTCGCGCACCTATGGCAATGCCGTGCGCACCGGCAAGCTGGCGGTGACCTTCCTGGGAGCCTCCGACCTGGTCTTCACCGTCCAGGGCCAGGCAGCGGTGCTCTCGCCCCGGATGGACAGCAACCCCCACCTCGGCATCCTGGCCGTATTCCTGACCCGCGTCGCTGGCAACCCGGCCTGCGACGTGGTGGTAACCGGGGGCATCACTACCGAGTTTCGCGGCCCGCACTGGCAACGGCGCCTGGAAACCTGGCTGGCGGAACTCCGCGGGTACACGCTGGAGGACGTGCGGCACCTGGCTCCTCCCGGCCACCCGCTGGCACGCGGCTGACGGCACCGCGGTGTCGGGGCCAGGCCGCACCGGCAAAGGATGCACGGTTCACCGGCCCCGGGACTCGGTCTGCAACCGCACGTCCTCCAGCACCAGGTCGCGGCGCTGGCGCAGGTCGATGAACCGCCGCTGCACCTGGACCAGGGGCCGGGCGGGTTCCTCGGGGTCCACCAGCACGATGGTCCCTGCCTCCCCGTTGCTCAGGCGCGCCTGCGAACCCACCGCGAGGTCCACCACGTACTGCACGAAGCGCCGCGTGACGGCGGCGTCCAGGGTGCTGCCCACCTCCCGCAGGATCTCCTGGGCTGCCAGCAGGGCGGGCTTCCTGGGGCTGTAGACGCGGTCACTGGTCATGGCATCGAAGCAGTCTGCCACCGCCAGGATCTTGGCGTACAGGTGCAGCCGCGGCGAGGGCAGCTTGAGCGGGTAGCCGGACCCGTCCTCGCGCTCATGGTGCTGCAGCACCGCCAGCGCGACCGCCGACGCGCCCAGCCCCATGGCCTTCATGGCCTGGTAGCCGTAGACGGCGTGCTTCTTCATTTCTGCGAACTCCTCTGCCGTCAGCCGCCCCGGCTTGTTGAGGATGGCGGAGGGGATGCGACACTTGCCCACGTCGTGCAGCAGTCCGGCCAGGCCCACCTCCTTGAGCTCGGGCTCCGCCAACCCCAGCAGCTGGCCGATCTTTACCCCCATGATGGACACCGCCACCGAATGCTGCAGGGTGTACTCGTCCTTGGACCGCAGCTGCCCGAGCTGCCTGAGGACGTTGTGGCTGGCCACCACCTGTGGGTAGATGAGATCGATGGACTCCCGGGCCTCGGCACTGTCCACCGGTCGTCCAGCCGCCACCCGTTCCATGAACTCGCGCACCACCGCCTGGCCGGCATCGAAGGCACGGCTGAAGGCCTGGCTCTTCGCGTCCTGCGCGGCCAGGGCCCCGCGGCTGGCCGCTGCACCCGGGGGAGCGGCGTCCAGGCCCACCGCCACCTCTTCGATGCCCAGGGCGCGCAACCGCTGGATGTGGGAAGCGCGCAGCAGCGTGCCGCGTGTCAGCAGCAGCTGCCCCTGGGGGCCGTAGGCATCCTGGCCCAGCACTTCACCTATCACCAGGTCTCGCAGCGAGATTGTCTTCATGCGCACTTCTGTCATGCTTCTCACCAGTCCAGGGTGACCGGCACCCGATGACCGCACCCGCTCCCCGGCAGCGATGGCGGGCCACCCGTCCCCCCGCCACCTCCCGCCGGTCCCGCCCGCGCTCAGTGGACCTCATGCACTCTTGTGCCATTGAACCCGTTCCCGTACCAGATCCTACCCGTTCTATCGAACGCCCGGCACCCGCCCTTGAACGGGCCAGGCGCCTCCTCAGTCCTTCTGCACCACCAGCGTCCCGAATATGCGGTCGTGCCACCCCTGGCGCTGCGGGTGCCGCAGGACCCCCAGGAACCCCATCCCCAGCGGCAGGGCACTGATGAGCTTACCCACCGTGTCACGGGGCATGGTGGTGAAGAACCCCGCAGCGGCTCCGCTGGCCTGGCGCACCACCTGCAGGTTGAGGGTCATCTTGCCCGGGCTGGAGCCGCGGCTCCAGCAGAACCCCCAGAAGGCAAACCCGAACATGAAGAGCACCACCCCGACGGCCGAACCCAGGTTGACGGCACGAATGATGTCGGCCAGCACCAGCACGGACACGGCGTCCAGGCAGGCCGCCGCCAACCGTCGGCCAGGAGTCGCCAGCACCGGCACTGCCAATCCCTCCCCCTGTCGTCCTCTCCCCGCAAGGTTCTCTGTCCGCGCCGGCTTTTCCTGCCCGCCTGGCCCCCGCGTGGTCCGGCCCCGTTGGCCCTGCCGGCCCCGGCCGGCGCTCGCCCCGGTCCCGCGCGGCCTCCGTTCACCCGCCGCGGCCGCCGCGTTGGCCGCCGCCCAGCCCCCTGGCTTCCAGTTCCAGCAGCCACTGCTTGACCCCGGGACCGGCGCTGAACCCGCCCAGCGCGCCCTGTGCTCCCACCACGCGGTGGCAGGGGATGAGAATGGGGATGGGGTTCAGCGCGCAGGCCCTGCCCACCGCCCGCGCCCCGCGCGCCCTCCCCAGCGCGGCCGCCAGCTGGCCGTAGCTCATCGTGCCACCATAGGGGATCTGCTGCAGCCGCTCCCACACCGTGCGCATGAAGGGCGACCCGCCGGGACTGAGGGGCACGGAAAAGGAGCGGCGGCGCCCGGCCAGGTAGGAGCGCAGCTGGCTGGCCGCCTCGCGCAGCAGCTCGGACGGCTCCTCCCCGGCCCCCGGGTCAAGACCCTCGCCGCCCAGGACCAGGCGCACGATAGCCCCGCCCGATTCCACCATGGTGACAGGGCCGATGGCGGTCTCGCACCTCATGACGCGTCTGATGGAAGCCGCCTCCCCCCGGCAAAGAAAAACAGGGGGCGCATGCCCCCTGTCCTCTCCGACTTCACTGCTTCACCACGCTGTTGAGCGCCTTCAGCATGGCCTCTACATCGATGCCGTGCGCCAACGCCCCCTGTTCCAGCGTCTCGAACAGCGCCCCGCTGCAGCCCAGGCAGCCCATCTGGAACTGGCCGAACACGGGCAGCGTCTGCGGGTACTTCTCCACGATGTCCTTGATGACCATGTCCTTGGTGATCACGCCTCTTCCCTCCTTGTCCTCCGCCGGCCAACCTCTCCCCGGCCGCTGCGCGGCGGCCTCCAGCACTACGACTATCCTACTGCATCAGCGGGCGCGTTTCAACCATTCCGGGCCGGGGCCCGGCCCCGTGCCGCCGCGCCCCCGCCATGCGCCACCGGCCTGCCGTCATCCCCGGCCGGGCTGTCCGGGCCGCCACGGCTGCCACAGCGACAGCGAGGCCCGCAGGGCGCCCAGCACAACCAGCACCAGCGACAGGGCGGCCAGCTTGACCGGTTCCACGGCCAGGATGTCCTGCATGATGAGTTCGCGCAGCACGGACACGATGGCCACGTCCACCATGGTGTCGGCGTCCACGCGGTGGTACTCGAGGTAGATGAGCAGGATCCTGATGACCTCCACCATGATGAAGAGGAACATCATTTCCGACACCACGTAGAAGACCCGTGTCTCCTGCATCAGGGACTGTCCCAGCTGGAAGATGGTCTTGCCCACGATGGCGAGCACCACCGCCAGCAGCCCCACGATGATGATGTCCATGACGAACTCGACGTACTGGCCGAGGATGCGGTGGATCCAGAAGTAGAGGTTGCGGGCCGGCTTGGCGCTGGCTTCCCCGCCCGAACGGGTGTCCTTTTCAGCATCTTCCACCTCTCCTGCACCTCCCTTGCCAGCAGTTCACGGCCCCGCCTGCGGCAGGGCCCGGACGACACGAAACCCGTAACCCCCGGTTGCCCTGGAATTACGGGTCCAGACTGCAATGGTGTCGGAGGCGGGACTTGAACCCGCACGGTTGCCCATACGCCCCTCAAACGTACGTGTCTGCCTATTCCACCACTCC
>JARYMO010000163.1 GCA_029907055.1 Syntrophomonadaceae bacterium
GCCCGGGCCATGGGAGCCACCAGGTCAGCGCGGCCGGTGGCATGGCTGGGGTCGACCAGGACCGGCAGGTGTGACACCAGCTTGGCCACTGCCACCGCCGAAAGGTCCAGGGTGTTACGGGTTACCGTCTCGTAGGTGCGGATGCCACGCTCACATAATATCACGTCGTCCTTGCCCCCGGACAACAAGTACTCGGCGGCCAGCAGCCATTCCTCCACCGTGGCCGAGAGCCCCCGCTTGAGCAGCACCGGGCGGCGGCAATGGCTCAGCCTCTTGAGCAACGAGAAGTTCTGCATGTTGCGCGCCCCCACCTGCAGGACATCGGCGTACTCGCTGACCAGGTCGACATCAGCGGCGTCGATGACCTCGGTCACCACCGGCATGCCCAGCGCCCGCCCCACCCGTGCCAGGCTCTTCAGGCCAATCTCTCCCAGCCCCTGGAAGCTGTACGGCGAAGTCCTGGGCTTGTACGCCCCCCCGCGCAGCAGGTGTGCGCCGGCCTGCTGGACGGCCAGGGCCGTCTCGTACAGCACCTCCTCGCTTTCCACCGCGCACGGTCCGGCAATGACAGCCAGGTCATCGCCACCGATGCGGCGACCGCCCACCTCCACCACCGTGCTGGAACCCCGTTCGCCCCGCAGGGCACGCCGCTGCGGCGCATGTGCCGTTGCCATTCCCATTGCACTCCCTCCTGTCGCGTTACCTCTCGCAGCGCTGGCCTCTCCTGCCCGATGGCGGCAAAGTCAACCTCTTCACCCACTGTCATCACCCCCTTTGAAACACAACGCCTCCCGTCCCTGCAGGGACGAGAGGCGTTGATCACTCCTCACGCGGTGCCACCCTGGTTGGCCGGCTGTGCGGCCCCCTCTTCGCCGGGTACGGGACGCTCGTCTCCCTCCCTGCCCGAGGCTGCTGCGTGCCGGGTGGAAAACACAAAGCCTTTCCCCCTGCTTGGGGCGGAAAGGCCTGCTTCCCGCGGTACCACCCAAATTGATGCATGCATCCGCTCGACTCAGGGTACGGGACGCGCCGTCCGATACCCCCTTCCCTGTAACGGTGGAAGACTCCGCCTCGACCTACTTTCCTCGCGGTTTCAGCCGGGAGCTCGGAAGGGAACTTCACCCTGTTTCCCCCTGGAGACGCTTCCAGTCACGACGTCTCCTCCCTGGAGGGTTCCGCAGGCCTACTTTCCTTCGTCATCGCCGATGGTAGTATGCGCTTACACGTCGTAGTATACCATCTCCGCCGCTCCCTGTAAAGGCGAGCCCGTGCTACAGGAAGGGGTTGTGCTTGCGTTCCCAGCCCACGGTGGTGGCGGGCCCGTGCCCGGGATACACCACCACGTTGTCGTCGTAGCAGAGGATCCGTTCCTGGATGGAACGGATGAGGGTGGCGTAGGAGCCCCCCGGGAAGTCGGTGCGCCCGATGGAGCCAGCGAACAGGGTGTCGCCGGAAAAGATGATGTTGTCCGTCTTCAGGCAGATGCCCCCTGGCGAGTGCCCCGGGGTGTGAATGACCTCGAGTTCGATGGTGCTGCCCACCCTGATGATATCGCCGTGGGCCAGCAGCTGGTCGGGTGGTGGGCTGGTGATGCTGCGGCCCATGAACATCGAGAAGTTGGAAGCCGGATTGGTCAACATCTTCGCGTCATCAGCGTGGATGAGGATCATGGCCCCAGTGGCCTCCTTGAGCTGGCGGTTGGCCCCGATGTGGTCAATGTGGCCGTGGGTGTTGATGATGTACTTCACCGCCACTTTCAGGCTCTCGATCAAGCGCAGGATGGCAGAAGCCGACCCCCCGGGGTCGATGACCGCTGCCTCCATGGTCTCTTCGCAGCCGATGACGTAGCAGTTGGCGGCAATGGCTCCCACTTCCAAGCCCTTGAGAATCATCTCGTCCCTCCTCAAAATACCCGTTCGCTGTCCAGAAGCAGCGTGCAGGGACCGTCGTTGCACAGCTCGACCTGCATGTGGGCGCCGAACACCCCCGTGCGCACCTCCACTCCCCGGGCTGCCAGCCGTGCGGCGAAGGCGTCCACCAGCGGTGCCGCCTCCTCGGGGAGGGCGGCGTCGCTGAACCCGGGACGCCTCCCCTTGCGGGCGTCCCCGTACAGCGTGAACTGGGATACCACCAGCACCTGGCCCCCGGTATCGGCCAGCGAGCGGTTCATCTTCCCCTGCTCGTCCTCGAACACCCGCAGGTGGAACACCTTGTCGGCCAGGTAGGCCACCTCTTGGCTGCCGTCGCCCCGCCGTACCCCCAGCAGGACCACCAGCCCGGGGCCGATCTGTGCCACCGGCTGCTCCTCCACCAGTACCCGCGCCTGGCTCACGCGCTGCACCACTGCACGCATGGCAATCCTCCCGTCAACAGGCCCCCGCCGCGTCGTGCTGCTTCTCAGTGCACCACCCGGCGGACGTCCGTCACGTCCTTGACCTTGGTGATCCGCTGCATGATGGCGTGCAGCTGGTCCATGTCCTTGATCTCCAGCTTCATGGTAATCGTGGCCACGTCCGTCTTGCGCGAGGCCCTGGAGAACACCGAACTGATGGGAATCCGAGCTTCAGCCACCACCGCCATCACGTCCATGGTGAGCCGGGCCCGGTCCATGGCCGTCACCTCGATTTCGACCGTGAAGGTGCCCCCTCCTGCTGCCTCCCACTCCACCTCTACCAGCCGGTCATGTTCCTTGGCATTGCGGCGGTAGGCCTGGATGTTGGGGCAGTCTACCCGGTGCACCGACACCCCCCGCCCGCGGGTGATGTAGCCCACGATCTCGTCGCCCGGCAGCGGGTTGCAGCAGTGGGAAAAGCGTGCCTCCAGGTCCTGCACGCCTTTGACCGTCACGCCGATGCCCGCCTTGGGACGGGAGGGGGCAGGCTTCTTGGCCACGCTGCGGGCCAGCAGGTCGTCCAGGCGCTTCTGGCGAAAGAAGTCCTCCTTCATGTTGCCGATGACCTGGTTGGGCGACAGCGCCCCCTCCCCCAGGGCCGCGAACAGGTCCTCCACCCTGGTAAGGCTGAACTTGCGCCCCACCTCCAGCAGGCGTTCCTCCTTGAGGAACTCCCTGGCATCCAGGTTGTTCTTCTTCAGTTCCGCTTCCAGCAGGTCACGACCGCGGATGATGTTCTCTTCGCGCTTCTCCTTCTTGAACCAGCCCCGGATACGGCTCTTGGCCTGGGAGGTCTTGACGAAGTTGAGCCAGTCGCGACTGGGGCCGGAGGACTGCTTGGACGTCATGATGCGGACGATGTCGCCGTTGGCCAGCTGGTAGTCCAGGGGAACGATGCGCCCGTTCACCACTGCCCCCACGCAGCGGTGTCCCACCTCGGTGTGCACGCGGTAGGCGAAGTCCACCGGGCATGCCCCGCGCGGCAGCTCGATGACATCCCCCTTGGGGGTGAACACGAAGACGGTGTCGGCGTACAGGTCGATGCGCAGGGATTCCATGAACTCGCGGGTGTCCTTGACTTCCTGTTGCCACTCCAGGATCTGCCGCAGCCAGGACAGCTTCTCGTCCAGGTTGCGGTCGGCAGCACGGCCTTCCTTGTAGCGCCAGTGGGCGGCGATGCCGAACTCCGCGGTACGGTGCATCTCGTGGGTACGGATCTGCACCTCGAACGGTTCCCCGCCCCGCCCGATGAGGGTGGTGTGCAGCGACTGGTACATGTTGGGCTTGGGCATGGCGATGTAGTCCTTGAACCTGCCTGGCAGCGGCTTCCACAGGGTGTGGATGACGCCCAGCACCCCGTAGCAGTCACGCACCGAGTCGACCAGCACCCGGATGGCAATCTTGTCGTAGATCTCGTCCAGCGCCTTGCCCTGCTTGATCATCTTGCGGTAGATGCTGTACAGGTTCTTGGGGCGCCCGGCGATGTCCGCCTGCAGGCCCAGCTTGTCCAGCTCAGCGCGGATGCGTTCGATGATCTCCTGGACGTACTCCTCGCGCTCGCGGCGCTTGGCTTTCAGCCGCCGCGCCAGTTCGTAGTAGGTGTCCGGCTCCAGGTAGAGGAAGGCCAAGTCTTCGAGCTCCCACTTGAAGCGGAAAATGCCCAGCCGGTTGGCCAGGGGCACGAATATCTCCAGCGTTTCCGCCGCGATCTCGCGCTGCTTCTCTTCGCTCTGATAGACCAGGCGGAAAGCCAGGCTCTTTTTGCCGGGCGGAACCGGGTTGCCCCGGTAGAGATCGAAGAGCCGGATTTCCTTGATCCATCCTTCATCGGCCTTCCAGAGCGTC
>JARYMO010000164.1 GCA_029907055.1 Syntrophomonadaceae bacterium
AGGACGGCTTCGAGATTGCCCGCCACGACCTGCAGTTGCGGGGGCCGGGTGACCTGTGGGGGGTGCGACAGCACGGCCTGCCCCACCTGCGCATCGCCGACCTGGCCTCCGATGCCACGCTGCTGGCCAGTGCCCGCGAGGACCTGGTGCGCGGCCGTGCCCTCGACCCCGCGGCAGGCGGGCAGGTGGGGGAACTGGCCGGCCTGATGTTCCCCGAGGTGCTGGTCCAGTAGCGGTGCTGCCGTGCGCCCGCAGGGGTGGCGGCGCCCTGCAGTCCGCGGGGCGGGAGGGGCAGAATGTGCAGGCGCCGGCAGGAATCGCGGGCGGGATGGCGAATAGATTCCAGGTGCCTGTTGCCCGCCACGGGCACCAGGGCCCAACTGCAGACGCGTTCTCCGAGCGCACCGGCCTACAGCGGCGGCCAGGGGCGGTGCGCCGACAGGGTGTCGCGGGAAACGGCGGCGCCTCCCCGCTGGAAAGGAGACTTCGGTGCTCGGCAACAGGGCCGGGTCGCTTTCCCGTGGGATGCGCCCGGCCCCTTCCTTCCCCTGAAACAAGGGGACGCCCTTTTCGTTTCACCCTGGAACAAGGGGACGCTCTTTCTGTTTCGTCTTTTTTACGCCTCGCGCAGCGGGGACGCCGGGGCCTGGTCAAGCGGCTGGCCAGCCAAGAACACGGTGGGAGGAGCACATGGACGCCATCATCGCGTACCTGGTATCGATGCGGGCCGAGATCGGACAGATCGTGGGCCTTTCCCTGACGGTTTCCGGAACGGCCACGCTGCTGGCCTCCCTGGTGGGCATTCCGCTGGGGGCCTACGTGGGGATGAACGAATTCGCCGGCAGACGCCTGCTGCTGCGGGTCATCTACACGCTGATGGCGCTGCCGCCGGTGCTGGCAGGCCTGCTGGTGTTCCTGCTGTTGTCGCGCAGCGGACCCCTGGGACGGTGGGGGCTGTTGTTCACCCCCGCCGCCATGATCGCCGCCCAGTTCCTGCTGGTCACCCCCATCGTCACCGGCCTCACCGCCGCGGCGGTGGCCAGCAAGGAGCGGGTGATCCATGACCTGGCCCTCAGCCTGGGGGCGGCCCGCTCGCAGGCCGCCTGGGCGGTCATCAGCGAGGCCCGCACCGCCATCATGGCCGCCGTCCTGACCGGCTTCGGGCGCGCCTTCGCCGAAGTGGGGGCAGTGATGCTGGTGGGGGGCAACATCCGCCACTACACCCGGGTGCTCACCACCGCCATCGTGCAGCTCACCCGCCAGGGGGAAATCACCCTGGCGGTGAGCCTGGGGGTCATCCTCCTGCTCATCTCCTTCGTGGTGAGCTCGGTCATGCTTCTCGACAGCGACCAGTTCAAGTTCGACTGAGGAGGATGGGCGCATGCCGCTGTATGAACTGCGCGACGTGACCCGCCGCTACGGCGAACGCACGGTGCTGGATGTGCCCGAGCTGACGCTGATGGGCGATCGCGTGTACGCCATCGTCGGGCCCAGTGGGGCTGGCAAGACCACGCTGCTGCGCATCCTCAACCTGCTGGACCCGCCGGACAGCGGGCAGGTGAGGTTCATGGGGCAGGAGACCGCCGGCAACGAGCGCCGGCGGCTGGAGATGATGCGTACCATGTGCATGGTGTTCCAGAAGCCGTACATGTTCCGCACCACGGTCTTCAACAACGTCGCTTACGGACTGCGCCTGCGCTCGCTGACGCCCACCGAGATCCGTTCGCGGGTGATGGAGGCCCTGGAGTTCGTGGGCATGCAGGACTTCGCCCACCACCCCGCCACCCGCCTCTCCGGCGGCGAGGGGCAGAGGGTAGCGGTGGCGCGTGCCCTGGCCATCCGCCCCCAGGTGTTGCTGCTGGACGAGCCCACCGCCAACCTGGACCCGGCCAACGTGGCCCACATCGAGCGCATCGTGCGGCAGGGAGCGGACCGTTACGGCACCAGCGTGCTGCTGGTCACCCACAACCTCTTCCAGGCCAAGCGCATTGCCGACGAGACCCTGTTGATGGTGGACGGCCGCATCATCGAGCACCAGCCCACGGCCGATTTCTTTGCCCATCCTCGCGATGCCCGCACCCAGGCCTTTCTCACCGGCACCATGGTCTACTGAAACAAGGGGACGCTCTTCTTGTTTCAGGCCCGCTGGCGGCCGTCCCGCCCGGGTTAGCGCTGTCAGGGGGGAAGGAGAGCGAAGGGCGGGGTGGGCGGGAGGGCGCAGGACAGGAAAGGGGGGGAGCGGGCATGACAAGCAGGAAAGCGGTGTTGGGGGTCCTGCTGCTGGCGCTGGTGCTGGCGCTGGGCGCAGCGGTTTCCTGGTGGGCGGGCAGGAGCGCCAGCACGCTCACCCTGGCCACCACCACCAGCACCCTGGACTCCGGGTTGCTGGACGTGTTGCTGCCGGCCTTCGAGCGTGAATGCGGCATCAGGGTGAAGGTGATTGCGGTCGGCACCGGCCAGGCACTGGACATGGGAAGGCGCGGCGACGCCGACGTCTTGCTGGTCCATTCGCCGGCAGCGGAGCAGGAGTTCGTGGCCCGCGGCTACGGTGTCAACCGCCGGCCGGTGATGCACAACCGGTTCCTGCTGGTCGGCCCGCCGGACGACCCGGCGCGCGTCAGGGGCATGACCGATGCGGCGGATGCCTTCTCCCGCATCGCCGGCGCCGGGGCCAGGTTCGTGTCGCGCGCCGACAACTCGGGCACCCATGCCATGGAACGGTCGGTCTGGGCGCGCGCCGGCATCACCCCGCAGGGCCCCTGGTACCTCGAGTCGGGACAGGGGATGAGCGACACCCTCATGATGGCTGACGAGATGAACGCCTACACCCTGACCGACGAGGCCACTTACCTGACCTGGAGGGATAAGCTCCGCCTGCAGGAAATGGTGGAGGGCGATGAGGGGCTGTGCAACTCCTACGCGGTGATCGCCGTCAACCCCGCTAGGCACCCGGCGGTCCGGCACCGGGCGGCGCAGGCCTTCATCGATTTCCTCACCGGGGTGCGGGGACAAACCATCATCTCCCAGTATGGCCGCCAGGCGTACGGCCGCCCGCTGTTCATCCCCGATGCCGTCCCGGTGTCCGAGCTGGCGGCAGGCAGTGGCGCGTAGGCAGGGGGGGTGGCCCGGAGCTGCCCGGGCCGGGCGCCGGGCAGGGGCGTGGTGGCGCTGTGGTGAAGTGATCGTGTCCGGGTGAATATGTTGCTGCCGGGAGCAGGGAACTGCACCCGGAACGGCGAACGGTTAGGAGGAGCGGCGGATGCGGGTGATCGCCGGAAAGGCAAAGGGCAGGAAGCTCAAGGCACCGGCTGGACTGGATACCAGGCCGATGACCGACCGCATCAAGGAATCGCTGTTCAGCATTCTCGGCGCGCGGGTGCCGGGCAGCCGGGTCCTGGACCTGTTTGCCGGCAGCGGCGCGGTGGGCATCGAGGCCCTCAGCCGGGGGGCCGCGTGGGCGGTCTTCGTGGACCGCGACGCGCGGGCGGTGGGGGTCCTCAAGGAAAACCTGGGCACCTGCGGCATGGACCCGGCGGCCGAGGTGTACCGCAGCGACGTGCAGCGTGCGCTGCAGGTGCTGGAGGAGCGGGGCTGCCGGTTTGACCTGGTCTTCCTGGACCCGCCCTTCGCCGACCTGCAGGCCGGCACCGACGCGCTGGGGATGCTGGACCGGGGAGACCTGCTGGAGCGGGGCGCGACGGTGGTGCTGCGCCTGCCGCACAAGGCTGCGCCCCCCGGCGGACTGGAGAGGTTGCGGGCGGTGGATGCCAGGACGTACGGCGAGTCGACGCTGTACTTCTACGAGTACGGGGGCAAGGGGGAGGACGGGAATGGAACTGTATGATATTCTCGACCAGATGGAGGACATGATCCGGAGCGCTACCCGGATCCCCATCTCCGGCCGGTCAGTTATCGATGCCGAGTACTTCCTGGAAAAGATTGACCGCCTGCGGGCCATCGTGCCTGAAGAGGTAGAGGCTGCCCGCGCCATCCTGGAAGACCAGCAGAACCTGTTCCTGCAGGCAGAGCGCACGGCGCAGAACATCATCGAAGAGGGGCGCTTCCAGGCGGCCCGCATCGTGGAGAACAGCGAGATCACCAGGCAGGCGCGCGTGCTGGCCGACGAGATCATCGCCAAGGCCAACAGCCTGGCCAAGGAGATCAAGGC
>JARYMO010000165.1 GCA_029907055.1 Syntrophomonadaceae bacterium
CTGCAGCTCCCGTTGCCGGGGGCGCAGGCGGAGGAGGTGGACGAGCTCCTGGCTGCCATCGCCCCGCACAAGGACGTTGACGGCTTTGGCCCGGTCAACCGGGGTCGGGTGTTCACCGGGCGCCCCCGGTTTACCAGCTGTGCGGTGTCGGCCTGCCTCCAGGTGTTGGAGGTGTGCCAGCCCGACCTCCGCCACCGCCGGGTAGCGTTGCTGGGCGACTCCTGGGACCTGGTGCTGCCGCTGGCGGTGCGGCTGGCGCTGAAGGGGGCCATCGTGCAGGTGGTGCCTCCGGGAGCACCCTGGCAGCAGGCGGTGGCCGAAGCAGTGGTGGTGGTGGCCGAACATGGGCACCCCGGCATGATCAAGGGGGAGCACCTGCACGCGGGGGCCGGCGTCATCGACTGTGGGTTCCACTGGGCAGACGGTCGCGTGCGTGGGAACGTGGACACCGCTTCGGTCACCGGGCGGGCAGCGTGGCTGGCGCCTGTGCCGGGTGGCATTGGACCGCTGCTGGTGGCCAGGCTGCTCGAGAATGTGGTGCGCGCGGCGGAGGGGGCGTAGGCTATGCCAGGCGGCATGGGGCCGGAGGTGGGCCGCGGCGAACGGGAACGCATCCTGACGGTGGGTGAGCTGACCGCGTACATCCGCGGGCTGTTAGAACAGGACTTCCTGCTGGCCGGGGTGTGGGTGCGTGGCGAGATATCTGATTTCAAAGTGTACCAGCAGTCGGGGCACATGTACTTCAGCCTCAAGGACGAGAGGGCGGTGCTCTCCTGCGTGATGTTCCGCAGCCGGGCGCGGGGAGTGGGCTTCACGCCTGCCAACGGCATGCGGGTGGTGGTACGGGGCTACGTATCGGTGTTCGAGCGCAGCGGGCGCTACCAGCTCTACGCGGAGGAAATGGAGCCCGACGGACTGGGCGCTAGGTATCTGCAGCTCCTGCAGCTGCGGGAACGCCTGGAGAGAGAGGGCCTGTTCGCAGCCGGGCGCAAGCGGCAACTGCCTGCCATGCCCCGCACGGTGGGAGTGGTGACCTCGCAGGACGGGGCGGCGTTGCGAGACATCCTGCGCGTGCTGCGCCAGCGTTTCCCCGGCGTCAGGGTGGTCATCGCCCACTGTGCGGTGCAGGGGGACTCGGCGCCGGCCGAGATCGCCGCCGCCCTGCGTGCGCTCAACGCTGCCTCCGGCGCCGAGGTTATCATCGTCGGTCGGGGCGGAGGATCGGTGGAAGACCTGTGGGCCTTCAACACCGAGGAAGTGGTGCGGGCCGTCAGTGAATCGCGCATCCCGGTCATCTCCGCGGTAGGGCACGAGGTGGACTACACGCTGGTGGACCTGGCCGCCGACGCACGGGCAGCGACCCCCACCCACGCGGCCCAGATGGCGGTGCCTGAGGTGGCCGAACTGGCCCGTGGCCTCGAACAACGCCGGCAGCGGCTGTGCAGGGCGCTGCAGCGGCACCTGCAGGCCGACTGGCAGCGACTGGACGCGGCAAGAGGCGCCAGGGTGTGGCGTGACACCGGGGTGCTGCTGGGCTCCCGGCGTCAGCGCCTGGGCGAGCTCAGGCGCCACCTGGAGCGTGCGGGGGTGCTGGAGCTGAACCGGGCGCGCCACCGGGCGGAGCAGGTGCGGACGCGGCTGGACGCCCTGAACCCCCTCAGGGTGATGGAACGGGGCTACGCGGTGGTGCGGCGCCTGGAGGCAGGAGAAATCGTGCGCAGTGTGGAAGAGGTGCGAATCGGGGACGCGCTGGAGGTATGCCTGAAGGACGGGATCCTGCGTGTCCAGGTGGCGGCGAAGGAGTCGGGGATGCCATGGGAGACATGACGTTCGAGCAGGCGCTGACGCGTTTGGAGGAAATCGTGGCCAGGCTGGAGGAAGGGAACCTGCCCCTGGAGCAGACCATAGAACTGTTCAGCGAGGGGATGGAGCTTTCCCGCCTGTGCGAGGAGAAGCTGAGGGAAGCCGAAGGTCGCGTCGAGAAGCTGGTGGGGAGCGAGCTCGCTGGCTGGGAAACCAGGCCCTTCGAGGAGTAGAAAGGGGAGCATTCGCCGGTGACAGCCCTGTCGTTTGCCGAGGAACTGCGGAGGCGCCAGCAATTGGTCGAAGAGCACCTGCCCGCCTTCCTGCCGGACCCGGAGACCTTCCCGCCGGTCATCCACCAGGCCATGCACTACGCCCTGTTCAACGGCGGCAAGCGCCTGCGGCCGCTGCTGTTGCTGGAGGCGGCCAGGGTGGCCGGTGGCGACGCCGAGCAGGTCATGCCCTTCGCCTGCGCGGTGGAGATGATCCACTCGTACTCGCTGGTGCACGACGACCTGCCAGCCATGGATGACGACGACTATCGGCGCGGCAAACCCACCTGCCACCGCGTGTTCGGGGAGGCCAACGCCATCCTGGCCGGGGACGCGCTGCTCACCCAGGCCTTCGCGGTGATGACTTCCAGCGCCTTGCAGGGACGGCTGGACCCTCGGCGGGCGCTGCGGGCAATGGTGGAGATTGCCACCGCTGCCGGCAGCACTGGTATGATTGGCGGCCAGGTCATCGACCTGGCCTCGGAGGGACAGCACCCCGCCCTGGAGCAGCTGCAGGCCATGCACCGCATGAAGACCGGGGCACTGTTCGTAGCCTGCCTGCGCAGCGGGGCCATCCTGGCAGGGGCCGCTGCCGCTGTGGTAGACGCCTTCACCGCCTACGGGGACGCGCTGGGACTGTGCTTCCAGATCACCGATGATATACTGGATATCGAGGGCGATGCGACAGTCATCGGCAAGCCGGTGGGCAGCGACCTCAAGCACGACAAGGCCACCTACCCTGCCCTGGTGGGGCTGGAGCAGGCCCGGGCCATGGCGCGCGACTGCAGTCGCACTGCGGTGGCCAGCCTGCAGGGGTTTGGGCCGGAGGCAGACTTCCTGAGGGGATTGGCCTCCTACGTACTGGAACGGGTCAACTGAGGCGCGCCGCGGACCCAAGGTCCCGGCACCGAGGAGAGGACAGGAGCATGGGCACACTGCTGGAGTCGATCCATTCGCCCGCCGACGTGAAACGCCTGTCGCACCGGCAGCTGGAGCAGCTCAGCCGGGAGATCCGCACGGTCCTGGTGGCAACCGTCGCGGAGAACGGGGGACACCTGGCGGCCAACCTGGGAGTGGTTGAGCTCACGGTGGCACTGCATCGGGTCTACGACAGTCCGCAGGACAAGATCGTGTGGGACGTGGGGCACCAGAGCTACGTGCACAAGATGCTGACCGGCCGGCGGCAGGCTATGCCCACCCTGCGCACCCGCGGAGGGTTATCGGGGTTTCCCAAGGTGGAGGAGAGCGAACATGACGCCTTCAATACCGGTCACAGCAGCACCTCCATCTCTGCCGCCCTGGGCATGGCACTGGCGCGAGACCTGCAGGGCGGCCACCACCAGGTGGTGGCAGTCATTGGTGACGGGGCGCTGACAGGCGGCATGGCGTTCGAGGCCATGAACCACGCTGGCCACCTGGGCACCGACCTGACCGTGGTGCTCAACGACAACGAGATGTCAATCTCACGCAACGTGGGGGCGCTCTCCACCTACCTGAGCCGGTTGCGCTCAGACCCCGCCTACGTGCGCCGCAAGGAGGAAATCGAGGGCATACTGCAGCGCATTCCGGGCATCGGGCCCAACATCGCGCGGGCGGCGGTCAAGTTCAAGGATACGGTGAAGTACCTGGTGGTGCCCGGCATGCTCTTCGAAGAGCTGGGGTTCACCTACATCGGGCCTATTGACGGGCACAACCTCGAGGAACTGGTGCGGGTGCTGGCCCAGAGCAAGCAGATGCGGGGGCCGGTGCTCATTCACGTCATCACCCAGAAGGGCCGCGGGTACGAGCCGGCCCTGCGCAACCCCGACGAGTTTCACGGCATCGGGCCGTTCGACGTGGAAACGGGGGAACCGCTGCGTTCCAGGGGCGCCACCTACACCCAGCTCTTCGGGGAGTGCCTGCTGGAGCTGGCAGAGATGCACCCTGAGCTGGTAGCCATCAGCGCGGCCATGAAGACCGGCACCGGGCTGGCCCGCTTCGCTGAGCGCTATCCCCACCGCTTCTTCGACGTCGGCATCTGCGAGCAGCACGCCGTGACCCTGGCGGCGGGCATGGCGCGCCAGGGCCTGCGGCCAGTGGTGGCAATCTAC
>JARYMO010000166.1 GCA_029907055.1 Syntrophomonadaceae bacterium
GCAGGCCAGGCAGCGCTGGGCCTCGCGGAAGACCACCGCCCGGAAATACCCCTCCGGCTCATAGGGCCCGTCGACTACCAGCGGCAGGTCCAGGGCCTCGGCCATGACCTCCACCGACCGGCGTCGCTGCTGGTACTCCTGGTAGGGGTGGATGTTGGGGTTGAAGAAGAACCCGCGCACCTCGTGTCCCGCCTCCCGCAAGCGCGGCACCGGATAGGTGGCGCAGGGCCCGCAGCAGATGTGCAGGAGCACCCTCACCCGGCATCCCCCTCGTCGGCCGCGAACAGCGGCCCGGCGCATCCCGGGATGCCCTTGCCCAGGTGTCGCACCCCGGCCGGGGTCACCACCCGGCCGCGGGGGGTCCGCTGCAGGAACCCGATCTTGAGCAGGAACGGCTCGCACACGTCCAGCAGCGTATCGCTCTCCTCCGAGACCGCAGCGGCCAGGGTTTCGAGCCCCACCGGGCCCCCGCCGAACTTGACCGCAATGACCTCCAGGATGGTGCGGTCCAGGGCGTCCAACCCCTCCTGGTCAATATCGAACAGGTCGAGGGCCGCGGCCGCCACCTCGGCCGTGATGCTGCCGCTGGCCCGCACCGTGGCGTAGTCCCTCACCCGGCGCAGCAGCCGGTTGGCGATGCGGGGTGTACCCCGCGAGCGGCGCGCGATCTCCCACGCCCCCCCGGCGTCGATGGTGATGTCAAGGATGCCGGCCGCCCGGCGCACGATGCGCGCCAGGTCCTCCACCTGGTAGTAGTCCAGCCGGCTGACAATGCCGAAGCGGTCGCGCAGGGGACTGGTCAGCAGCCCCGGGCGGGTGGTCGCCCCCACCAGGGTGAAGGGCGGCAGCTCCAGGCGCAGCGTCCTCGCGCTGGGGCCCTTGCCGATGACGATATCCAGCGCGAAGTCCTCCATGGCCGGGTAGAGGATCTCTTCCACCGCCCGGCTGAGGCGGTGGATCTCGTCGATGAAGAGCACCTCCCCCGGCTCCAGGTTGGTCAGGATGGCGGCCAGGTCGCCCGGCCGTTCGATGGCGGGCCCGGAGGTCTTGCGCAGCGGGCGTCCCATCTCGTTGGCAATGATGGTGGCCAGCGTGGTCTTGCCCAACCCGGGCGGACCGGAGAGCAGCACGTGGTCCAGCACCTCGCGCCGCTGGCGCGCCGCATCGACGAATATGGAGATGTGTTCCTTGACGGCCTCCTGCCCGATGTAGTCCTCCAGGCACAAGGGCCGCAAGGAGCCTTCCTGCAGCCTGTCTTCCTCGCCGGCACATGCCGACAGCAGCCTGTCCACGCTCCTACCCCCGTTTCCTTTGCGCGCTGTGTGCCTCCGCCTTCATGCGCAGCACCAGCCTCAGGTTGTCCTCGGCGCACGCCCCCAGTTCGCCCCGTCCGGAGAGGTCGACCAGTAGCGGGTAGACTTCGCTGCGCTCGTATCCCAGCGCCTCCAGGGCCAGCAGGGTTTCCTCCCACTGCGGGGAGGACCCTGAGACTGCCACCCCGGGGAGCGGCACCCCTGCCCGCTGCAGCCGCCCCTGCAGCTCGAAGATGAGGCGTTGCGCGCTCTTCTTGCCGATGCCGGGAATGCGGGTCAGCGTCTTCTCGTCCCCGGCCAGCACCGCCCGGTAGAAGTCCTCGGGCGGCATGCTGCCCACCACGCCCAGGCAGGTGCGCCCTCCCATCCCTGATACCTCCATCAAGAGGCGGAAGAGCCGCAGCTCGGAGCGGTGCAGAAAACCGTACAGCTTCCACCCGCTCTCCAGCACCTGCAGGTGCGTGTGCAGCATCACCTGGGTACCCACCTGGGGCAGGCGGGCCAGGGTGCCCGCGGGAATGGTGAGCTCCAGTCCCATTCCATTGACCTCTACCACGGCCGATTCCGCGCTGGCTTCCACCAGCGTGCCACGCACAAAGGAGATCACTGGTCTCACCCCTTTCCCAGGCGGCCCAGGCGTGCCGAGTGCAGGTGACAGATGGCCACCGCCAGGGCGTCCGCCGCATCGTCCGGCGTCGGCGTAGTGTCCATGCGCAGGATGGCCTTCACCATCGCCTGCACCTGGTGTTTGTCCGCCTTGCCGTAGCCTGCCACCGCCTGCTTGACCTGTGAAGGGGTGTACTCGTACACCGGCACCCCTTGCTGGGCAGCCGCCAGCAGCAACACCCCGCGCGCCTGCCCCACCGCCATCGCCGTGGTGGTGTTGCGGTTGAAGAACAGTTCCTCCGCCGCCACCGCGTCCGGGCGGCAGGCGCGCAGCAGTTCCTGCACGCGCTGGTAGATGGCCAGCAGCCGCCCCGGGGTGTCCGCCCGGGCGGGGGTGCGCACCACGCCGTAGTCGACCACCACCAGGTTCCCGGCTGCCTGCCGCACGTACCCGTAGCCGGTGGTAGCCGTCCCCGGGTCAATTCCCAGCACCAGCATTTCCCTCCTCACCCCGCTCCGTTACCCCCATAGTACCACACCGCGCGACCGCACACGTCCCCGGCCAACCGGGACGGCCATGTGCACCTCCGCAACGGGAGCAGGAGATCGCGCGCGAGGGGCAGCCCGGCTGCCCCTCGCCTTTCCTCTCGCTCCCCGCCAGCGCTAGAGCTGGACCTGCTCCATGATCTCCTGGGGAATGCTGAAATTGGCGTACACCTGTTGGACGTCGTCGTGGTCTTCCAGGACATCCATCAGGCGCAGCACCTTGCGCGCCGTTTCAATATCGCTCACGTCCACCGTGTTCTCCGGGACCATCGCCACTTCGGCGGTGTCGAACCGCACCCCCTGCTGCTCCAGGAGCGACTTCACCGCTTCCAGCTCCTCGGGAGCAGTGAGGATCTCCAGCACGTCATCGTCCTCGCGCACGTCCTCGGCACCCGCCTCCAGGGCCAGCAGCACCACGTCGTCGGGGTCCAGCGCGCACTCGTCCCGGGCGACGGTCAGCAGCCCCCGCTTGCGGAACATCCAGTTGACGCACCCCGTCTCGCCAAGGTTGCCGCCGTACTTGGACAGCAGGTGCCGGATGTCGGCCGCGGTGCGATTGCGGTTGTCGGTCATGATGGATAGCATCAGCGCCACCCCGCCCGGGCCGTAGCCCTCGTAGGAGAACTCCTCGATGGCCGCTCCCTCGATCTCCCCGGTGCCGCGCTTGATGGCCCGCGTGATGTTCTCGTTGGGCATGTTGGCCGCCTTGGCCTTCTGGATGAGCATCTTCAGGCGGGGATTGCCCTCCGGGTCCCCTCCGCCTTCCCTGGCCGCGATGATGATTTCCTTGGCGATCTTGGTGAACGCCTTGCCTTTCTTCTCGTCGGCCCGCGCCTTCTTATGCTTGATGTTGGCCCACTTGGAGTGACCTGACATGGAAGACCTCCCCACCGGCGGTTTTTTCACCTCATTGTAGCACAGGCCCGAAACCGCCTTCAATGCCGGCTGCCGGCCGCGGGACTAGAACTCTCCGATGGGGGGAAGGGCCCGCTTGTGCGCACTGGCCCGGCGCATGGCCTCGATGCGCGCCGCCACTTCCGGCCCCACCACTTTCCCTTCCAGGTAGGCATCGAGATCGCGGTAGGTGACGCCCATTTCTTCCTCGTCGGTCTGGCCCGCGTAGAGGCCGGCGGTAGGTGGCTTGTCGATGATGGAGCGGGGGACTCCCAGGTAGGCGGCCAGTTCCCGCACCTGCCATTTGACCAGCCCGCCGATGGGCAACAGGTCCACCCCCCCGTCGCCGTGCTTGGTGAAGTATCCCACTTCCAGCTCACTGCGGTTGCCAGTGCCGGCAACCAGGTAGCCGCGCGCCTGGGCGAAGTAGTAGAGGGTGATCATGCGCAACCGCGGCTTGATGTTGCCCCTCACCTGGCGCGCCAGCGCGGGGTCCTCCACCCGCTGGAACGCCTCGTACTGCCCCACCAGCAGCGAGTAGGCATCGTCCAGTTCCACCATGATCGCCGGCAGGGAGAGTGCCTCGGCCACCGCGCGCGCGTCCAGGATGTCTTGCAGCGCGCTCTGGCAGGGCATGATGATGGCCAGCAACTGGTCGCCGAAGGCGCGGCGGGCCAGGGCCCCGACTACCGCCGAGTCTACGCCCCCGCTCAACCCGAAGACCACCCCCCGCGCTCCGGCTTCCCCGACCCGCGTCCGCATCCACTCCACCAGGCGTTCGCTTACCGCC
>JARYMO010000167.1 GCA_029907055.1 Syntrophomonadaceae bacterium
CGGGGGTTACGCAGGGGGTGCGGGTGTCCATCGCCAAGCGCATCCCTGTTGCTGCTGGCCTGGCAGGGGGGAGCACGGACGCGGCAGCGGTCATCAAGGGGTTGAACCGGCTGCTGGGCTGCGACTTCGACCTGCGCCGGCTGTGTGACATCGGGGCGACCATAGGATCCGACGTGCCCTTCTGCATCGCGGGAGGAACGGTGCTGGCGCGGGGCCGGGGTGAGCGCCTGGAGCCGCTGGCGACGAGGCTGACCCTGCACCTGGTGCTGGTCACCCCCCCGGTGCAGGTCTCCACCCGCGAGGTGTATGCACGCCTGCAACTGGATGCCATTCGGCGGAGACCGGACCGCGGGGCGGTGGCGCGGGGGCTGGCCACCGGGGACCTGGCGGCGGTGTGCGCGGGGATGGAGAACGTGCTGGAGCCAGTGACCACAGCCCTGTGCCCGCAGGTGGCGGAAATCGCTGGGCGCCTGCGTCAGGAGGGAGCATTGCGGGCCATGATGTCTGGCAGTGGTCCCACGGTGATGGGCGTGTTCGCCGAGGCCGGGGAAGCGCAACGGGCCTGTGCTATAATGGAACAATACCGTTACGCGGCATTCGCAGTGAAATCCTGGGGAGAGGATGGTGGACTCGCGTGCCTGAAGCCAAGTTGATCCCCGTTAAGCTGGACACGTACAAGCCCCTGCGCGAGGTGGTCTTCGAGGCCCTGCGCGAGGCCATCATCAGCGGGGTGCTCAAGCCGGGCGAACGAATGATGGAAATCCAGCTGGCCGAACAACTGGGGGTGTCGCGGACACCGGTGCGGGAAGCCATCCGCAAGCTGGAGCTGGAAGGCTTCGTGGTGATGATTCCCCGCAAGGGGGCCTACGTGGCGGGGATCTCGCTCAAAGACATCGCCGACGTGTTCGAGGTGCGCGCGGCGCTGGAGGCCCTGGCGGCTGCCCTGGCGGCGGAACGCATCACTGATGACGAGCTGGAAGAGATGGAGCGCATGTTGGTGCGCAAGGCGGAGTACATTGAGAGCAACCGTTTTGCTGAGCTGATCGAAGTGGACACCGAGTTCCACGAAGCGCTCTACCGTGCCAGTCGCAATACCAAGCTGGAGCAGATCATCCACAACCTGCGGGAGCAGATTCAGCGCTTCCGCACCACCACCCTGGCCTACCCCGGGCGCATGCGGGAATCGCTGAGCGAACACCGGAAGCTGCTGGAAGCCATTTCCGAACGCGACGTGGCGAGAGCGGCGCAGCTGGCGCAGGAACACATTGAGAACGCGGAGAACAGCATGCTGGAAGCACTGCGGAATACCGGCTTCCCTGAAGCGAGGTAGCGCCGAAATGGAGCCCATGCCGAGCTTCGACGCGGTCATCCTTGCCGGGGGCGTCAATTCAGGTGAGCTTAAGCGCTATGCCCCGTACGAGAACGAGGCGCTCATCGTCATCGGCAGCTACCCCATGATCTACTACGTGTACCGCGCCCTGCGGGACACGCCGGCGGTGCGGCGGGTGGTCATCAGCGGCCCCCAGGAGTCCCTGCGCGAGCTGTTCAAGCACGAAAAGGGGGTCCTCTTTGCCCCGCCGGGCCGCGACGCGGTCGAGAGTTTCTCCAACGCCCTGGAGGTCCTGCAACGGGAGGGAGCAACCGAGCAGGTGCTGGTGGTGCCGGCGGACATCCCCTTCATTACCCCTGAGGCCATCAGCGACTTCCTGGCCCGCTGCCAGGAGGTGGAGGCAGACTTTCACTATGCCATCGTTCCGCGGGCGGTGAACGATTCACGCTTCCCCGGGGTCAAGCGTACCTACGTCAGCATCAGGGAAGGCGTGTTCACCGGCGGCAACCTCTTTGTCCTGCGTGCGAGCAGCGTGGCCGGATGTCTGGACATGGCGCGCAAGATTGTTGCCCACCGCAAGAACCCGTTGGCCCTGGCGCGGCTGTTCGGGCTGGGCCTGGCCTGGCGCTACGTGGCAGGCACCCTGAGCATCGCCGACGTGGAGAAGCGCTTTGCTGAGGTGATGCGCATCCGCGGGCGGGCCGTGGTGTCTCCCTACGCGGAGGTGGGGGTGGACGTTGACAAGCCCAGCGACCTGCAACTGGCGGAGTCGCTGCTGGGAAAGGTGCAGAACCCCCCTGAGCAGGCAGGGCGCTGAGCTCTGGCCAGCGCGATGGTCCCCGGGGAGCAGGGTGCACGCCGCGGAGGGCCAAAGCAACAGAAACGCGCGGTCCCCGGTGTCGCGGGGGGAGAACCGTGAGGAGAGGTGGAGGCAGTGACAGCTCCGGTGGCCGTTATTCTGGCGGCGGGGAAAGGGGTGCGGATGAAGTCCGAAATGCCCAAGGTCCTGCACCCGGTGGCCGGCCTGCCCATGGTGATGCACGTGGTGCGGGCAGCGCGGTCGGCAGGGGCGCAACGGCTCATCGCCGTGGTGGGGCATGGCCGCCAGCAGATCGAGCAGCGGCTGCAGGCGGAGGGGCTGGAGTTCGCGGTGCAGGAGCAGCAGCTGGGCACCGGGCACGCGCTGATGCAGGTGCGCGGCCTGGTGGGAGAGGGCGAAACGGTGCTGGTCCTGTGCGGCGACACCCCGCTGCTGCGCGGGGAAACGCTGCGGCGGCTACTGGAGGTGCACCGGCAGTCCGGGGCCGACGCCAGCGTGCTGACCAGCTGCCTGGAGGACCCCCGCGGCTACGGGCGCGTCGTGCGGAACGCCGGCGGCGACCTGGTGCGCATCGTGGAGGAGAAGGATGCCTGCGCAGAGGAGAGGGCCATTCGCGAGGTGAACGCGGGCATCTACTGCTTTTCTTCCACGCCGCTCTTCCAGGCCCTGGACGGCCTGAGTCCGGACAACGCGCAGGGGGAATACTACCTGACCGACGTGCTGCCCTGGTTCCTGGGGCACGGGCTGCGGGTGGCGACGGTGTTGCACCCTGATGCCGAAGAGATCCTGGGCATCAACGACCGGGTGCAGCTGGCCCAGGCCGAACAGGTCTTGCGCCAGCGCAAGAACCGCGAACTGATGCTGGGCGGGGTGACCATCATCGACCCCTCGTCCACCCTGGTGGACTGGGGGGTCAGCGTGGGGGAGGACACGGTCCTCTATCCCTTCACCATCCTGGAGGGGAGCTCCCGCGTGGGGCGCCGTTGCCGCATCGGGCCTGGCGCTCACCTCATCGACGCCCGTGTGGCGGATGGCACGGTGGTGGACAAGTCCACCCTGTGGGATTGCCAGGTGGGAGAAGCATGCCAGGTAGGCCCGTATGCCTACCTCAGGCCCGGCGCCTGCCTGGAACGCGGGGTCAAGGTGGGGGATTTCGTGGAGATCAAGAAGTCGGTCATCGGGCAGGGGTCCAAGGTTCCCCACCTGGCGTACGTGGGTGATGCCGAGGTCGGCAGCTACGTCAACATCGGGGCCGGGACCATCACCTGCAACTACGACGGCCGCGCCAAGTACAAGACGGTGATCGAGGACCATGCCTTCATCGGCAGCAACACCAACCTGGTGGCGCCGGTCAAGGTAGGGTACGGGGCCATCACTGGTGCCGGTTCGACCATCACCAAGGAGGTGCCCCCCTACGCCCTGGGCGTGGAACGGGCACGGCAGAGGAACATCTCCGGCTGGGGCAAGCCGGAGGCGGAGAGCTCCACGAGCGATGACAGCTAGGATTGGGAGGTCGGGCTGATGCATGCATCCAGATGGCGGATGAAGCTGTTCTCCGGGACGGCCAACCCGGCGCTGACCCAGGAGATCGCTGGCTACCTGGGGGTGCACGTCGGGGACAGCAAGGTGCGCCGCTTCAAGGACGGCGAGCTCACCGTTGACATTGACGAGAGCGTCCGCGGCGTGGACGTCTTCGTGGTGCAGCCGGTGTGTCCCCCGGTCAATGAGAATTTGATGGAGCTGCTGGTGATGATTGACGCCTTCCGGCGGGCCTCGGCTTCGCGCATCAACGCCGTCATCCCCTACTACGGCTATGCGCGCCAGGACCGCAAGACGCGGGCACGCGATCCCATCACCGCCAAACTGGTCGCCAACCTGCTGACCACTGCGGGGGCGGACCGGGTGGTGGCGGTGGACCTGCACGCGGGCCAGATCCAGGGCTTCTTCGATATCCCG
>JARYMO010000168.1 GCA_029907055.1 Syntrophomonadaceae bacterium
GCTTTTCCAGGTTTTCGAGCAGGGTCACCAGTTCCGCGCTCTCGTACTCCTCGATGCGGCCCTGGTCCATGTACTCGTTGAGGCGCGGGTCCCACGGCAGTTGCGCCAGCAGGGGGATGCCCAGCGAGGAGCTGGCGTCCGCCCCCTGGGCGGCGCCGAACAGCTCGATGCGCTCGCCACAGTGGGGACAGATGGCCGCGGTCATGTTCTCCACCAGCCCCAGGATGGTTACGTTCATCTTCCTGGCCATCTTGAAGGTCTTCTTGACCACCATCAGCACCAGGTCCTGGGGGGACGTCACCAGGAGCAGGCCGGTCACCGGCAGCGACTGCAGCACGGTCAGGGGCACGTCACCGGTCCCGGGCGGCATGTCCACCACCAGGTAGTCCAGGTCCCGCCAGTCCACCTCATTCCAGAACTGCTTGACCGCACCCGCCAGCAGGGGACCTCTCCACACCACCGGGTCGTCCTCGCTGGGGAGCAGGAGGTTGATGGACATCACCTTGACCCCGCCCTTGCTGGTGGGGGGAACGAGCCCGAATACGGTCCCCTGCAACCTGGTCCCGGAAGCGATGCCGAAGGCGCGCGGGATGCTCGGGCCGGTGATGTCGGCATCCAGCAGCCCCACCTTGTAGCCCTGGCGGGCAAGGCCCGCCGCCAGCAGGGCCGCCACCGAGGACTTGCCCACTCCGCCCTTGCCGCTCATGACCGCGATGACGTTCTTGATGTCGTTGAGGGACCCGGCCAGCGACTTCTCCTCGCCGCACTCCGGCCCCGGCTCGCCGCTGCAGCCGGCGCTGGCCGCGCAGGTCTTGCACTTGTCGTCTGTTGCCACGCGTGTTCACTCCTTGCCGTGCGGTGGTGATGATACAAGGTAAGTATACCCCCGGGCCGCGCCGGTTGGCAAACGCGGGTGGGGGATCGCGCGGCGGGAGGGGGCGAGCCCCCTCCCGCGTGGTGCGGTATGCGTGTGTCCCGGCTGGGCTATGGGCTAGACGATGCCCTGGGCCATCATGGCGTTGGCCACCTTGAGGAAGCCGGCGATGTTAGCGCCCACCACCAGGTTGTCGGCGAAGCCATAGTCCCAGGCCGTCTTGCTGGCGGTCTTGTAGATGTTGACCATGATGTCTTTCAGCTTGGCGTCGACTTCCGCGAAGGTCCAGGAGTAGCGCATGCTGTTCTGCGACATCTCCAGCGCCGAGGTGGCCACGCCGCCGGCGTTGGCCGCCTTGCCGGGAGCGAACATCACCTTGTTCTCCTGGAAGACCTTCACTGCGGCCGGCGTGCAGGGCATGTTGGCCCCCTCGCCCACCGCGTAGCAGCCGTTGGCCACCAACGCCCTGGCGTCGGCCTCGTCCAGTTCATTCTGGGTGGCGCAGGGCAGGGCGATGTCGCACTTGACGTTCCAGATGCCCGGGCCGTCGTGGTACTCGGCGTCGGGGTGGTCCTTGATGTACTCGCGGATGCGTCCGCGCTCGACTTCCTTGATGCGCTTGACGGTGTCCAGGTTGACGCCGTTCTTGTCGTAGATGTAGCCGTTGGAATCGTTGAGGGCCACCACCTTGCCGCCCAGCTGCTGCACCTTCTCGGTGGCGTAGATGGCCACGTTGCCGGAGCCGGAAATGACCACCGTGGCGTCCTTGAAGGACTTGCCCTTGTCGGCCAGCATGGCTTCCATCAGGTACACCAGGCCGTAGCCGGTGGCCTCGGTGCGCACCAGGCTGCCGCCGTAGGTCAGGCCCTTGCCGGTCAGCACACCCTCGTACAGGCCGGTGATGCGCTTGTACTGCCCGTACATGTACCCGATCTCGCGCGCCCCTACGCCGATGTCGCCGGCCGGGACGTCGATGTCGGCCCCTACGTGGCGGTACAGCTCGGTCATGAAGCTCTGGCAGAAGCGCATGACTTCCGCGTCTGACTTACCCTTGGGATCGAAGTCGGAGCCCCCCTTGGCCCCGCCGATGGGCAGGCCGGTCAGGGAGTTCTTGAAGATCTGCTCGAAGCCCAGGAACTTAATGATGCCCTGGTACACGGTGGGGTGGAAGCGGAGGCCGCCCTTGTACGGGCCGATGGCGCTGTTGAACTGGATGCGCATGCCGCGGTTGACCTGCACGCGGCCGTTGTCGTCCACCCAGGGCACCCGGAAAAAGATCTGGCGCTCGGGCTCGACGATGCGCTCCAGGATGCCGGCGGCTTCATACTCCGGGTGCCGCTCGAACACCGGTTCCAGCGATTCGAGCACTTCTTTCACGGCCTGGTGGAATTCCGGCTCGTGCGGATTCCTCTCGATCACCTTCTGCAACACGTCCTGCACGTACCCCATTGTACTCCCCCATCCCTTCCTCAGGATAATCCGGCGCGACGCTGCCTGCTCGACCCGGCCGCGGCCGGCAGCCTGGCGGGCTGCCCCGGCGCTGCCGAGTGCCTATCTTTCAAAATAGTAGTTGCCCCGGGAGTTGTAAAGACGGGATCGGGGGAAATACTGTATTCCGCCATTGCATACAGTATACTGGCGGCTGGGCCCTGCCCGGCCGGCGGTCACCCGTCGCCGAGCCGCGTCCGCGGAGGCGACGGCAGGGCCAGGGCCAGCAGGAACCCCGCCGCCAACACCGCCACCGCCATCCAGAAACTGGCTGTCAGGCCGGCAGCATCGGCCAGCAGCCCGTTGAAGAACACCCCCAGCGAGCCCAGCCCCCAGCAAAAGCCCATCGACAGCCCTGCCGCCAGGCCCACGTGCCGCGGCATCAGCTCCTGGGCGAACACCACCATCACCGGCAGCGAGGCGTGCACGGCGGCCCCGCAGGCCATCAGCCAGGCCAGCCTGGCGGCGCCGGAAGTGCCGAGGAACAAGGCCCCGCACAGCGCCGCCGCCGCCAGCGCGAAGCGGATGACCGGCACCCTCCCCACGCGGTCCGAGATGCGCCCCCCGGCCAGCCCTCCCGCCGCCCCGGCCAGCAGGAACCAGGTGAGCAGGCCGGCCGCCTCGCGGTAGCCCCAGCCCTGCGCCTGCAGGAAGAACACCAGGTAGTTGCTGAGGGCCAGGTGCCCCCAGGCCCGCAGGGCCATCACCACCGTGAGCAGCAGCACCGCCCCGCGCAGGCCGCCCTCCCCCAGCCCCTCTCCGCTGGGTGGCGGGTCCGGGGGGTGCGGGGGCCAGCTGGCTGCCAGCATGGCGCCCGCTACCAGCACCCCGGGCACGGCCAGCATCGCCAGCTGCGGCGGGCCACCGCGCGAGAGCATGGCCGCGGCCGCCGCCGGTCCTACGGCATAGCCGGCGGCTCCGGCGGTGGAGAACAGCGAGATGAGCAGCCCGGCGGAACGGGCGTCCAGACGATAGGAGAGGACAGAACCGACCGGGTGGTAGACCCCGTTGGCCAGCCCCCCCAGCAGCGGCAGCACCAGCAGCCAGGCGTAGGAGGGAGAGAAGGCGGCCCCGCACATGAAAACACCGCTCGCCCCTACCGCCAGCGGCAGCCAGCCCGGCCGCGGGCGCGACCCCAGCAGGTAGCCGGCCACCGGTTGCGAGAAGTTGGCGGCCGCCAGGCTGCCGGTCATGGCCAGGCCGGCCATGCCCAGGGTGAGGTGCAGCCTCTCGGCCAGCGGCGGCAGCAGGGCGGGCATGAAGTTCAGGTAGAAATCGGCCAGGAAATGGCCGGCCGCCAGCAGCAGAAAGGACTTCAGCTTCACGGCGCCAGCAGGGCGATCATCTCCACCTCGCAGGCGGCGTTGAGGGGAAGGGCATTAACCCCCACCGCGGCCCGCGCATGCCGCCCCCGCTCCCCGAACACCTCTTCCAGCAGGGTGGAAGCCCCGTTGAGCACCGCGGGCTGGGCCGTGAAACTGTCGATGCACTGGATGAAGCCGGTGATCTTGACGATGCGCTCCACCCGCTCCAGGTCGCCCGCCAGGGCCTGGACCACGCCCAGGCAGTTGAGCACCGCCAGGCGGGATGCCTGTTGACCCTCCTCCACCCCCAGGTCCCGGCCCAGCTTGCCGGCGAAGCGCAGCTCGCCCCTGACCACCGGCAGCTGCCCGGACACGAACAGCAGCCGCTCGCACGCCACCCCGGGCACGTAGGCAGCCAGCGGCTGTGGCACTTCC
>JARYMO010000169.1 GCA_029907055.1 Syntrophomonadaceae bacterium
CGCCAGTGGCGTGGCATACGACCTGCGCCGTGCCGCTCCCTACGGCATCTACGAACGCTTCGAGTTTGACATCCCCACCGGCCAACACGGCGACTGCATGGACCGCTTCCTGGTGCGGGTAGAGGAAATCCGGCAGAGCGCGCGCATCATCGCCCAGGCCCTGCAGGGACTGCCGGCGGGAGAAGTGCAGGGCAAGGTGCCCAAGGTCCTCAAGGCAGAGAAGGACCGCGAAGTCTACCACCGCATCGAGTCAGCCAAGGGGGAACTGGGCTTCTACCTCGTGGGCGACGGCGGGGAGAAACCCTACCGCCTGCACGTGCGGGCCCCCTCGTTCGTCAACCTCATGGTGCTGCCCCTCATCTCCCGCGGCGGCACCCTGCAGGACCTCATTGCCAACATCGCCACCCTCGACCCGGTGCTGGGCGAGTCTGACCGCTGACGGCGCGGGAGGAGGTGCAACGGATGGAGGAGCTCATCCTGGACATCGGCCGCTGGCTGGTGAGCGGGCTGCAGGGACTGGGGCTCTCGGCTGCCTGGGCCGACCTGGTGCTGCTGCTGGTGCAGTGGGGCTGCATCGTGGGCATCGTCACCGCCAACGTCATCGTCCTCATCTGGCTGGAGCGCAAGGTGTCGGGCTTCATCCAGCAGCGCCTGGGCCCCAACCGACTGGGCCCATACGGGGTCTTCCAGACGGTGGCCGACGCCATGAAGCTGATGACCAAGGAAGACATCATTCCCTCCGGCGCTGACCGTACGCTCTTCGTGCTGGCACCCATGCTGTTCATCATCGTGGCCGTGATGCTGTACGTGGTGCTGCCGATGGGCAGGGACATGGCCATCGTCGACCTCAACGTGGGGCTGTTCTACTTCATCTCGGTGGGGTCGCTGTCCACCATCTGCCTCTTGATGGCCGGCTGGGGTTCGCACAACAAGTGGTCACTGCTGGGGGCCATGCGCTCGGTGGCCCAGATGGTCAGCTACGAGATCCCCCTCGCCTTCTCCCTGCTGGGCGTAGTGATGATCGTCGGCTCGCTGAACCTGGGCGATATCGTGGCCGCCCAGCAGCGGGTGTGGTTCGTTCTGCTGCAGCCGGTGGCCTTCGTGGTGTTCTTCGTGGCAGCCACCGCCGAGCTGAACCGGGGACCCTTCGACATGCCCGAGGCGGAGCAGGAGCTCACGGCCGGTGCCTTCACGGAGTACACCGGCATGCGCTGGGCGCTCTTCTTCCTGGCCGAGTACACCAACCTGGTGGCAGTGTCCGCCCTGGCCTCCACCCTCTTCCTGGGCGGTTGGCAGGGGCCCCTCCTGCCCTCGTGGCTCTGGATCATCGTCAAGACCTACCTGGTGATGCTGGTGTTCATGTGGCTCCGGTGGACCTTTCCCCGCATCCGCATGGACCACCTGATGTCGCTGTCCTGGAAGGTGCTCATCCCCGTCAGCCTGGCCAACATCGTGGTGACGGGCGCGGGACTGGAGCTCTTCCGCGCCATGGGGTGGTGAGGCAATGTACGGCAAGGGCCTGCTCAAGGGGATGGCCATCACCCTGCGCCACGCGTTCGAGCGCGATATCACCGTGCAGTACCCAGAGGAGCGCCCTCGGCTGCAGGAGCGCTTCCGCGGCCGGCTGGAGTTCCACTTCGAGCGCTGCATTTCCTGCGGTCTGTGCACGCGCGCCTGTCCCAACCGGGTGCTGAGCTTCGAATCCGAAGCCCCTCTCCCCGGGCTCAAGAAAAAGCGCCTGCTGACCTATACCATCGACCTGCAGTACTGCATGTTCTGTGCCCTGTGCGTGGAGATCTGCCCCACCGACTCGCTGTACTTCAGCCACCAGTTCGAGCTCACCTGCGCCCGGCGCGGGGACATCCGGGCAGTCTACCACCGCCCGCCCGAGCTGGACGAAAAGGAACGCGAGGAGGCTGAGCGCACTGCCCGGGCGAGGGAGGCGCCAGGAGAAGAGGCGGCGCCGGCGGCCGACGAGGCCAAGCGGCGCAAGCAGGTGGAGGCAGTCAAGGCCGCCCTGGTGAAAAACCCGGCCAGGGCCCTGGGCCGGGTGCTGGAAGACGAGAACGACATCGCCCTGATGGCCGCGGTGCTCGCGGCGGACGAAAAGAAGGCCGCCACGGTGGCGGCCCTGCTGGTGGAGGACCCGGACAAGGCGCGCAAGGTGGTGGCCGGCCTGCTGGCCAGGGAAAAGAAGGCCCGGCCGCGGGAAGGAGGCGGCGGACAATGACGCTCACGCTGCACGATGCGACCTTCGCCCTGCTGGCGCTCCTCACCCTGGGCGCCGCCCTGGGGGTGGTGCTGGCACGCAACATCGTCCACAGCGCCTTCCTGCTGGTGCTGACCTTCCTGGGAGTGGCCGGCCTTTTCCTCACCCTCGACGCCGGCTTCCTGGGCCTGGTGCAGGTGCTGGTGTACGGGGGGGCAATCTCCGTGCTGGTGGTCTTCGCCGTCATGCTCCTGATGAGCGAGCAGGCCGGGCAGACCAACCCGCCGGGAGCCAGCCGCTTCACGCGGTGGGCGGGCGGGGTTGGCGCGGTCGCCCTGGCCCTGGCCCTGGGCGCCGCGGTGTGCACCACGGCATGGGAGCCTGGCAGCGGACCTCGCCCTGAGGCGGTGGCTGAACTGGCCCGCCTGATGTTGGGGGACTACGTGGTGCCCTTCGAAGCCGCGGCGGTGCTGCTGCTGCTGGCAGTGGTGGGGGCCATCATCCTGGCGAAAGGAGAGGACGGCCGTTGATCGGCATTTCGCACTACCTGCTGGTGGCAACGGCGCTGTTCGCCATCGGGGCCTTCGGGGTGGTGGCCAAGCGCAACGCCATTGCCATCCTGATGTCCATCGAACTGATGCTGAACGCGGTGAACATCAACTTCGTGGCCATTGACCGGTACCTGGCCCCCGGGGGCGCGCTGGGCCAGCTGTTCGCAGTGTTCGTCATCGCGGTGGCGGCGGCGGAGGTATCGGTCGGCCTGGCGCTGGTCATCTCCATTTACCGCCAGCGCCGCTCGGTGAACCTGGACGATTTTAACCTGCTCAAGTGGTAGGGGAAGGAGGACGCCGGTGCTCGACGCTACCCACGTGACATTCGCCATTCCGGCATTGCCCTTCCTGGCCTTTGCCATCATCGGCCTCGTTGCCCATCGCCGGCAGCAGGTGGCCGCTGCCATATCGATTCTGGCCATTGCCGGCTCCACCCTGCTCTCCCTGCTGGTGGCCGCCAGGGTCTTCTCCGCTCCGCACCCGGTGGCCCAGGAGCTCTCGCTGCGCTGGCTCGACATGCCCGGGCTGCGGGTGGACATGGGGGTGCTGGTCGATCCCCTGACCGCCGTGATGCTGCTGGTGGTCACCGTAGTGGCGCTGCTGGTACAAGTGTACTCGCTGGGATACATGGAGGGAGACCCCGGCTTCGCCAGCTACTTCTCCTACCAGAGCGCCTTCGCCGGCTCCATGCTGGGACTGGTAGTGGCCAACAACTTCGGGCAGTTGTTCGTGTTCTGGGAGCTGGTGGGGTTGTGTTCCTACCTGCTCATCGGCTTCTGGTTCGGGCGCGGCTCGGCCCGCGACGCGGCCATCAAGGCCTTCGTCACCAACCGGGTGGGCGATTTCGGCTTCCTGTTAGGGATTCTGCTGCTGCTGGTCACGTTCGGCACCGTCAACTACGGCCAGCTGCGCGGCATGGTGGCTGCCTTCGAGCACCCCGCGCTGCTGTTACCCATCGCCGTGCTGCTGTTCTTCGGCCCCATGGGCAAGTCGGCCCAGTTCCCACTGCACGTGTGGCTGCCGGACGCCATGGAGGGCCCCACCCCGGTCAGCGCCCTCATCCACGCCGCCACCATGGTGGCCGCCGGGGTGTACCTCATCGCCCGCGCCTTCTTCGTCTTCAGCGCCGTCCCGCAGGCGATGGCTCTCATCGCCCTGGTGGGCGGCTTTACCGCCCTCTTCGCCGCCACCATCGCGGTAGCACAGTACGACATCAAGCGCATCCTGGCCTATTCCACCCTGAGCCAGCTCGGCTACATGGTGATGGCGATGGGGGTGGGCGCCATGACCGCGGGCATGTTCCACCTGGTCACCCACGCCTGCTTCAAGAGCCTGCTGTT
>JARYMO010000170.1 GCA_029907055.1 Syntrophomonadaceae bacterium
ATCCGGAGGCATCACGCGACCGGCGACGGAACGGTGCGACGAGGGTATTCGGGCCAGACAACGCGCCTTCCATTAGTAACCTCGGGGTCAGGCTGGGCGGGACCACCGGTCCGGTATCTCCCGCTCAACTCAACCAGATTCCATTGCGAACGGCCTCTACGCCCGAAAGCACCTTCATCACCTCCGTTCCGATCGGCTGCAGGCGGGGCGCCACCTGATCATGGAGCGCACGAGGCCTTCCGCTACTCTGCGAACGCCCCGGTACCTGCAAGGGAACCTCCCCTCCTGCGCAACTGTTGCTGAATTCGACGCCGCACCGTGTTTACCTTCATGATTATATTAGGTATGCTCTTGGTTTATGTATGACTCGCAGAAAGAAATGAATGCCACGTGGTTATGCTGCGTGGAACGCGCGCAAAAAAAATCCCGCCTCATGAGGCGGGGTCTCCGTTTCCTATGGTGAGCCATGTTGGACTCGAACCAACGACACCCTGATTAAAAGTCAGGTGCTCTACCAGCTGAGCTAATGGCCCACGATGCAGTTGCGGGAGGTGAAGAGTGGCTGGGGTGGCTGGATTCGAACCAACGCATGCCAGAGTCAAAGTCTGGTGCCTTACCGCTTGGCGACACCCCAGCGCTCGCACAGCCACCCACGCATCGCCCCGGAGCCGGGGCGGTGGTGACAACATTGGGGTGGACGATGGGACTCGAACCCACGGCCCCCAGAGCCACAATCTGGTGCTCTTGCCAACTGAGCTACGTCCACCACGAAACTGGCGTCCCCGGAGGGATTCGAACCCCCGACCTACGGATTAGAAGTCCGTTGCTCTATCCTGCTGAGCTACAGGGACTCGCGAATCTCCCACGCGGAACGGCACGGTCCGATTCCGTGCTTTACTATGATATACCAGCCGCCCCGCGGTGTCAAGAAACCCCTTCACACAGGGAATCCGCGGCCTCTGCCGGCCGGCTCCCCGCAGCCCGGAGCTGCACAGCCAGGGCAAAACGATGGAGCGGGTGATGGGAATCGAACCCACGCAACCAGCTTGGAAGGCTGGGGCTCTACCATTGAGCTACACCCGCTCGCGCACCACTCATTATACTATGTCAATTGCGCCAATTCAATGGCCGGCGCCGCGAGGCCCAGGCCCCTCAGGTAATCGTCGCCGTGCGGGCTTTGGAAACCTCTGGCTGGGATGGTACAGTAGAAGGTAGAAAGACATCACTGTTGCGCCGCCGCGTGCACCACCCGGGAGGGAGAAGGAGGAGTGTGCCATGAAGCCTACTGACCTCACCGATGCCCTGTTCGAGCAGGAGATGGAGAAGTTCCTCTCCACCGTGCAGTTCTGGGCCACCCGGCTGCGTCTCATCGACATCGATTTCCAGTTGCGTCCTTCCCCCACCGAGGCTATCGAGGGCCACGGGCCGGGGCCGTTCCCCATGGCCGCCGACATCAAGCTGTGCTGGGACTATGCGCGCGGTACCGGGCCCAAGCCGTATGCGCTGCGCCAGATCCTGCGCGTGATGCTAGAGTTCTGCTGGGCGCCCATCTTCGGCACCTCCTACAGCATCCCGGAGAGCTGGTGGAGCACGCCGCTGGGCTACATGACCCAGGTCTGCTGGGCACGGGCCAAGCTGGACAACGGGAGTCCCCTCACCACCCAGGAACTGGCCTACCTGACCGGCGTGTCAGAACGCAAGATACGCCAGCTCTGCAAGGAGGGCTCGCTGGCTGCCGAGCCTCGCCAGCGTAACGGCCGTCGCCTGGAGTGGGTGGTCGAGCCTGCAGCCGCCCGGCAGTTCGTCGCGGAACAGCAGGCGGCGGAAGTGGCCGCCGGTTGACCCCACGGCGTCCGTAGCCCGGTCCCCCTCACCACTGCCAAGCGGCGCCCCGCCCCCGGCGGGGCGCCGTTCCTTCTTTCCAGGCCCTCACGAAGTATTCTCTTTTTTATCGGAAGTATTCCATTTATCGATATTTGTCCGCCCCTGTTCCTTGCCGGCAGGAATATCCCTGCCAATCGAGAACCTCTACTCGTTCTGCACAGCGGCATTCCGTATATGCCAGTGCGTTATTGTTGCCGCTCAAGGCAAGGAAGGGGAGAGGGTAAGTGAGAAGGGACAAGTGGTGGATGCTGGGCTCGGGGGTGCTCATCGGGTTGTTGGCGGTGTGGCTGGTCAAGATGGGGAATCCCCCCAACATGGGCTTCTGTATCGCGTGCTTCGAGCGCGACATTGCGGGGGCCCTGGGGCTGCACCGTGCTCCGCTGGTGCAGTACCTGCGGCCGGAGATCGTGGGCATCGTGCTGGGCGCGCTGTTGACCTCCCTGGTGAGCCGTGAGTACCAGAGCCGCGGCGGTTCCAATACCTTCGTGCGCTTCATGCTCGGGGTATTCATGATGATAGGTGCCCTGGTGTTCCTGGGCTGCCCGTTGCGCGACATCCTGCGCATGGCCGGGGGCGACTTCAACGCGGTGGTGGCCTTCGCCGGCTTCGCGGTGGGGGTGGCGGTCGGGGTGTGGTTCCTGCGCGGGGGCTTCAACCTGGGCGCCGAGCGGGTCAGTCACAGCTCCCTGGGGGGCTTCATGCTGCCGCTGGTGCTGCTCTTCTTCCTCTCCCTGCTGGTGACGGGGACGGTATTCAATCCTGACGCCGGCGGTCCTCTCTTCTTCAGCAAGGAAGGCCCGGGCTCCATGCACGCCGCGGTGGGCCTGAGCCTGGCAGCCGGGCTGTTGGTGGGGTTCCTGGCCCAGCGCACCCGGCTGTGCCTGAGCGGGGGTATCCGCGATTTCCTCATCATGCGTGACACGCACCTGCTGCTGGGCTTCCTCGGCATCCTGCTCGGCGCCCTGGCGCTGAATCTTTCCTACGGTTTCTTCCACCCCGGGTTCGCCAACCAGCCGGTGGCGCACACCGCCCACCTGTGGAACTTCCTGGGGCTGGGCCTGGTAGGGCTGTGCGCGACCCTGCTGGGGGGGTGCCCGCTGCGCCAGCTGGTGCTGGCCGGCACCGGCGACACCGACGCCGCCGCCGTGGTGGTGGGCATGATGGTGGGGGCCGGCTTTTCCCACAACTTCATGTTCGCCGCCAGCCCGGCCGGGGTGGGCATCTACAGTCAGCTGGCCTGCGTGGTGGGGTGGGTAGTCGTTGCCCTCATAGGCTGGAGCTACCGCCAGGAGTAGGGAGGGGAGAGCAGTGGAAACACTCGATGTGCGGGGTTTGAGCTGCCCCATTCCGGTGCTGAAGACCAAGAAGCTGATGGATGCTGGCGTGACGGAAATCCTGGTGCTGGGCAGTTCGGCGGTGTCGCGGGAAAACGTCCAGCGGCTGGCCCATTCCCAGGGCTACCAGGCGACAGTCAAGGCCAGCAGTGAAACCGGCTGGGAGATGGAACTGAAGAAGCGGTGAGCAGGCGCGGGGCCTGGGCCCCGCTCATTCTCTTGCCGGCGGCTTCAGGGTCTCGATGCGGGCCGGGAACTCGTAGACGATGGTGAGCAGCATCTCCACCAGGCTTACCAGCACCCGGGCGTCATCCTCGGACATGATGGCAATCTCGTGGGAGGCCTCGCTCTCGGCCGCCCGCAGGCGGTCCGCCCACTCCCGGACGTTGGCAGGGATGAAGTGGCGCTGGGCCAGGAAGTCGATACACTCGTGGAAGGGCATGTCAGGGCTCGCGCCCTGGGCGACCGCCACGTGCAGCAGGAGCTTGCGGCAACACATCACTGCCGCCGTGTAGGCCCCGCAACCGATGCAACGCCGGGCCTCATCGTACATGGCGGCCACCCCGGGGTCCGAGACCTTGCTGACGTGGCGGCCGAACATGGCCGCCGGCACCCGCATGTTGCCCTCGAAGAAGGTGGGGCGGCTGCAGTGCGGACAGATGCGGATGAAGGCCGCTTTCTGGGTGGCGGCCCCCACCATGGTCTTGGCTACCGCCTCGTAGCCGAAGCTTGACGCCACCTCCAGGCCACAGTATCCACAGGTGTAAGCCCTCGAACTGATTCGGGTTGCCCCGCTCCACGTCCAGTTGCCCATGCTGGCTTCTCCTTTCCCCCTGCCCGCTCCCCGGGCGGGG
>JARYMO010000171.1 GCA_029907055.1 Syntrophomonadaceae bacterium
CGACCGGAGTGGCCAAGGCCTTCATCGACTTCGTGCTGAGCGACGAGGGACAGGCCATCCTGGCTGAAGAGGGCGCTGTTCCAGTGCGCTGACGCAAGGACGGCGGAGGAAGTGAGGCTCACATGACGACGCAGGGAGGCGGCCGCCCGGCCCAGGTGAGGGCGGCCCACGAGCGGCTGGTGGCGCTGCTCCTGCTGGCAACCTCGCTGGTGTCGGTGCTGGCGATTGCGCTGATTATCGTCTTTCTTTTCGCCAAGGGCATGCCGCTGTTGGGGAAGGTGGGGGTATGGCATTTCCTTACCTCCCCCACCTGGAACCCCACCCGCGGGGAATTCGGCATCGCCACCATGCTGGTCGGTTCGCTGGTGGTGACCCTGGGGGCTCTGGCCTGGGGTGCGCCGCTGGGATTGGCCCTGGCCATCTTCCTGGCTGAGCTGGCACCCCCCCGGGTCACGGCGGGCATCAGCTGGGCGGTGGACCTGCTGGCCGGCATCCCATCGGTGGTGTACGGGTTCTTCGGCCTGGTGGTAATCGTCCCCTTCATCCGCGAGCGACTGGGCGGCCCGGGGTTCAGCATCCTGGCCGGGGTCATTATCCTGGGCATCATGATCCTGCCCACCATCGTAAACATCTCCCGGGATGCCATCCGGGCAGTCCCGCGCGACTACAAGGAAGGGTCGCTGGCCCTGGGGGCAACCCACTGGCAGACCATCGTGCGCATCCTGGTACCCTCGGCCCGCTCCGGCATCCTGGCCGGCATCGTGCTGGGAATGGGGCGGGCCATCGGTGAGACGATGGCGGTGGTGCTGGTCACCGGCAACGTCACCCGGATGCCGGATTCTATCCTCTCGCCGGTCCGCACCATGACCAGCAACGTGGTGCTGGAGATGGGGTACGCCAGCGGCGACCACCAACTGGCCTTGTTCGCTACCGGCATGGTGCTGTTCGTGTTCATCGTCGTCATGAACGTGATGGTGTCGTCCGCCATGAGAACGCGCGGGTAGGCAGGGGGCAGGGCAAGTGGCAAGGAACCGCCGCACTGGCGAAATGGCGATTATCTCCCTCATATGGGCCGGGGCCGGCCTGGTGGCGCTGTCCCTGTGCGCCATCATCGTGTACGTGGCCGTCAAGGGCGCCGGCACCATCTCGTGGACCTTCCTCACCGAGGTCCCGCGCCGGATGGGCAAGGAGGGGGGGATTTCCTCCACCATCGTCAGCACCGTCTACCTGACCGTGACCGCTATCCTCATCAGCGCTCCGCTGGGGGTGGGCGCCGCGGTGCACCTGACGGAGTACCAGCAGCGGCGGACCGTGCTCACCCGCATCATCGAGGGTTCGGCAGAGGCCCTGGCCGGCATCCCCTCCATCGTGTTCGGGCTGTTCGGTTTCGTGTTCTTTGTCATCTACCTGAAACTGGGCTGGTCGGTGCTGTCAGGAGGACTGACCCTGGCCATGATGATCTTGCCCACCATCATGCGCACGGCCCAGGAGGCCATCCGGGCGGTGCCGGTGGAGTTCCGCGAGAACAGCCTGGCGCTGGGGGCAACACGCTGGCAGACCGTCAGCCGCATCGTGCTGCCCGCCGCGTTGCCGGGCATCGTGACCGGCATCATCCTCTCCGTGGGCAGGGCGGTGGGAGAAACCGCCGCGGTGTTGTTGACCGCCGGCAGTGCTCTGGGGATGCCGCTGCTGCCTTCCGACCCGGCGCGCAGCATGTCGGTGCACCTCTACCTGCTGGCATCCGAGGGCATCAGCCTGGAGCGGGCCTACGGCACCGCCCTGCTCCTCATCGTGCTGGTCATCACCGTCAACTACGTAGCCAATCTGAGCCTGCGCCGTTTCTCGTACCGGTTGCGGGGCTAGGGGGACACGCATGAGCCAGGCCAAGATCGAGGTCCGCAACCTCAACGTGTACTACCAGCAGTACCACGCTCTGCACGACATCAGCATCGCCATCCCGCAGCAGCAGGTGACCGCCCTCATTGGTCCCTCCGGGTGCGGCAAGTCCACCTTCTTGCGCAGCCTCAACCGCTTGAACGAACTCATCGAAGGCACGCGCACCGAGGGGCAGGTCCTGCTGGACGGCGTCGACATTTACGCGCCCCAGACCGACGTGGTTGAACTGCGCAAGCGGGTGGGCATGGTGTTCCAGAAACCCAGCGCCTTCCCCATGTCCATCTACGACAACATCGCCTACGGGCCTCGCATCCACGGCATCACCCGCAAGGTGGAACTGGACGAGATCGTGGAACGCAGCCTGCGCCAGGCCAACCTGTGGGACGAGGTGAAGGACCGCCTGGGCAGTTCGGCTCTGCGCCTGTCGGGAGGCCAGCAGCAGCGACTGGTCATCGCACGGGTGCTTTCCATCAACCCCGAGGTCATCCTCATGGACGAGCCGGCCTCCGCCCTGGACCCCATCTCCACCGCCAAGCTGGAGGACCTCATTGCCCAGCTGAAGCGCGACTACACCATCGTCATCGTCACGCACAACATGCAGCAGGCGGCCCGGGTGTCGGATGCAACCGCCTTTTTCCTCAACGGGGACCTGATAGAGTTTCAGCCCACCCGCAAGCTCTTCGTCAACCCCGAGGACAAGCGGACCGAGGATTACGTGACCGGCCGGTTTGGTTAGCGCCTTGCAGCCGGTCCGTGGAGGACCGTGACACGCAGGTGCCCTCCCTGGTCCGGAGTGCTTGAGGGCAGCCCATGGAGGCGAGGCCGGGCCGTGCAGTTCATTGGCCGGCGCGGGATGCCGTTTGCCGTTTCGCGCCAGCGTTGGCCGCCTGCCGGGCCGGACGCGCTGGCGGTTCAGCCCTGGCACCGTCCGGGGGGCACGGAGGAGCAAGGGCAGGCTCTCTCGTCGGCGTTCACCAGGTCTCGCGCCCGGCCGCGGGACAGCCCTGCAAGAGGAGGCAAGGTACGTGAGTAGAACAGAGTTCAACCGACAGCTGAATGACCTGAAAGGCGACCTGTTAAAGATGGGGACACTGGTGGAGGAACAGATCTTCAAGGCGGTGAAGTCGATGCTGCGCAAGGATGCAGCGCTGGCCGAGGATGTCATCAGGAACGACGACCTGGTGGACAGCATGGCCCTCGACATCGAACAGCGCTGCCTGAGCCTCATCGCCCTGCAGCAGCCCATGGCCAAGGACCTGCGGGCCATCGGCACCGTCCTGCGCACCATCATCGACCTGGAACGCATCGCCGACCGGGCTGAGGGGCTGGCCAAGATCACCATCCAGCTCAAGGACCAGGCGTACATCAAGCCGCTCATCGATATCCCCCGCATGGGGGACATCGCCTGCGACATGCTGCGCAAGACGCTCAAGGCCTTCATGGAGGAAGACACGGAGGCGGCCTACAGCCTCATCGAGCAGGAACAGACTGTCGACGCCCTCTACAACCAGATCTTCCGGGAGCTGTTGGCGTACATGATGGCAGACCCCAAGACCATCAACCAGGCCACCTATCTCCTGCTGGCGGCGGGGCACCTGGAGCGCATCTCCGACCACATCACCAATTTGGGAGAATGGGTCATCTACATGGTGGAGGGCAAGCGTGTTGACCTCAACCGCATGGCCCGGGAACAACAGTCCCAGGGCATGTGAAATGTGAAACACCAGGGGCCGCCACCCCGTCCCATACGGTGCGGAAGGGGCTGAGGATGCTGGCGCGGCCAGCACGGCGGGGGAGGGGAGGACAAAAGGGATGAAGAAGCAGCGTGTTCTGTTCGTCTGCACGCAGAACTCGGCGCGTTCGCAAATGGCCGAAGGGCTGTTGCGTCACCTGCACGGGGACCGGTACGAGGTGTACAGTGCTGGCACCAGGCCATACCGCGTAAACCCCTATGCCATCCGGGCCATGGCGGAGGTCGGCATCGACATTACCCACCATCGCTCCAAGGGGCTGGAGGAGTTCGCGGGGCAGGACTTTGACTACGTGGTCACGGTGTGCGACAGCGCCCGCGAGACATGCCCCTATTTCCCCGGCGGACGGACCCGACTCCACCACAGTTTTCCCGATCCGGCGGCGGTGCAGGGGAGCGACGACGAGGTCCTGGCCGCGTTT
>JARYMO010000172.1 GCA_029907055.1 Syntrophomonadaceae bacterium
GGTCAGCCAGCTGGCGCTCGGCCTCTTCCCGGCTGGCGGCGGTGAGGGTGAACCACAGGTTGTAGTCGCCCTCCCGCTGGTAGTTGTGCGTGACTCCCGGCAGCCGGTTGACCAGGGCCGCTGCCTCCTCCAGTCGGTTTTCGGGAACGTTCGCCGCGCACAGCGTCGAGTAGAACCCCATGCCGGCCGTGTTGAACACCGCCCCCAGGCGCCTGATGACGCCCGCTTCGCGCAGCCGGCGCGTGCGCGACAGCACCTCCTCGGCCTCGATGCCCAGGCGCTGTCCCAGCTCCGCCCACGGGTCCACCACCAGCGGGAATTCCCTCTGCAAGAGGGTCAGCAGCCTGCGGTCCAGGCTATCCACGCGCCTCTCCTCCCCGCCACCCCGGCGGCCGGTACAGGCACCAGGTGTCTTCCGCCATGTAGTCCCCCCCGTGGTAGTAGGCGGCCCGCGCCCGGCACCCCCCGCAACGCTCGCGGTAGTCGCAGGCCCCGCAGCGCCCCTGGTAGCGCTGGGTGCGCAGTTCCTGCAGCACCGGGTGGTCGCGCCAGATTTCGTCGAATGGCCGCTCCCGCACGCTGCCCAGTGGCAGGTCGAGGTACGCGCACGGCTGCACCTCGCCGCGCGGGCTGATGATGCAGTAGCTGATGCCCGCCAGGCAACCCCTGCTGAACCTGAGCGGCATCCCCTTCTTGTCCGCCACCCGTATGAACTGCGGGGCACAGGTCGGCTTAAGCTCGATGGGCACGTGCCGCTGTTTCTCCATGATGCGCGACAGCGTGCGCTCGTACTCGCGCACCCGCAGCGCCTCGTCCTCGATGTGCACCGCCCGTCCGGTGGGCACCAGGAAGAAGAAATGGTGGGCCATGGCTCCCAGCTCGATGGCGAGGTCGGTGAGCGCTTCCAGCTCCCCCACGTTCCAGTCCATCACCGTGGTGTGGACCTGGAAAGGGACCCCCGCGCGCCGCAGGTTCTCTATGCCGGCCAGGGTGAGCTCGGTCGCCCGCTCCAGGCGGCGAAAGGCATCGTTGCGGGCCGCATCGATGCTGTCCAGGCTGACCCCCGCCGCCGCGAAGCCGGCCCGCTTCAGCTCCCGCGCTGCCTCCGGGGTGATGAGCGTGCCATTGGTCCCCAGCACGGGCCGCAGGCCCTGGCGGCGGGCATATTCGCCCAGCTCGAAGAGGTCAGGCCGCATCAGCGGCTCTCCGCCGGAAAAGATCATCACCACGAAGCCCGCGCGGCGGATCTGGCGGATGAGCTCGCGGGCCTCTCCGGTGCTCAGCTCCTCCTGCAAGCGGGCCCCGGCATCGCGGTAGCAGTGGTCGCAGAACATGTTGCACTGGTTGGTGGAATTCCAGGATACCAGCATCTCGCACGCCTCCTGGCCCGCTGCCCGGGCCGGCTGTCTTCCCTGCTGTTAGCCTCCCTGCAAGATGCGCGCCGCGTCCAACGCGGAATAGGTGATGATGATGTCCGCTCCGGCCCGCTTGATGGCGGTCAGGGTCTCCAGGACGATGCGCTCCTCGTCCAGCCAGCCGTTGGCGGCGGCCGCCTTGATCATGGCGTACTCGCCGCTCACGTTGTAGGCGGCCAGCGGGTGGTCGAACCGCTGGCGGACGCGAGCGATGACGTCCAGGTAGGCCAGGGCCGGCTTGACCATGACGATGTCCGCCCCTTCCTCGATGTCCAGTTGCACCTCGCGCAGGGCTTCCCGGACATTGGGCGGATCCATCTGGTAGGTCTTGCGGTCCCCGAACTGGGGGGCCGACTCTGCCGCCTCGCGAAAGGGGCCGTAGAAGCCGGAGGCGTACTTGGCGGCGTAGGACATCAGCGCCACCCCCGCGAACCCCTCGCGGTCCAGCGCCTGGCGCAGGTATCCCACCCTGCCATCCATCATGTCCGAGGGGGCCACGATGTCCGCCCCGGCGCGGGCGTGCGAGAGGGCCTCCCGGGCCAGCAACTCCAGCGTGGCGTCGTTGTCGATTTCGCCGCTGGCGGTGACGATGCCACAGTGACCGTGGTCCATGTACTCGCACAGGCACACGTCGGTGATGACCAGCAGGTCGGGGCAGGCGTCCTTGATGGCCCGCACCGCTTCCTGCACCACCCCGTGCTCGTCGTAGGCCCCGCTGGCACGGCTGTCCTTGTGCTCCGGGATGCCGAACAGGAGGACAGCGGGGATGCCCAGCGCCTGCGCCTGGCGCGCTTCCGGCACTACCCGGTCGACGGACAGCTGGCACACCCCTGGCATCGAGGACACGGGGATGCACTTGTCACGCCCGTACACCACGAACAGCGGGTACACGAAGTCGTTGGGGCTGAGCGACGTCTCCCGCACCATCCGGCGCATGGTCTCGCTGCCGCGCAGCCGCCGCATCCGCTGCAAGGGAAATCCCATGTCCACCCCTCCTAGCCCCGTTGTTTCTCCTCGGCCCGCAGGTAGCAGGCCGGATCCTCTGCCCAGATGTCACCGTAGACGGCGCGCGCCCTGATGCGGCAGCCGCCACACAAGCGCTTGAAATCGCAGGCCCCGCATTGCCCCTGTACGTAGTCCGCTTTCCGCCGCAGCTTGACCAGCAGCGGGTCGTCCGAGGTCCAGATGCGGCTGAAGGGCTGTTCGCGTACGTTGCCCAGGGTGTAGTCCTGCCAGAACTGGCAGGGGTGCACGTTGCCCCGCGGGTCGACGTTGGCGAACTTGGTCCCCGCCGAACAGCCGCCGTGCATCTGCAGCAACTGCTCCACCTCCCCCGCCCGTTCGGGCAGGTGCTGGCGGATGTAGTGGCTGAGGTAGAGGCCGTCGGCATGGTTGTCCGTGGTCAGCACCTCCACCTCCACCCCGCGCTCGTGCAGCGCCAGCGTCTGTTCGACCAACAGCTCCAGCACGGCGCGCTTCTCCTCCAGGCTGGTGTCCAGCTCCACCATTTCCTGCCCCCGCCCCGCGTACACCAGGTGGTACATGCAGAAGCGGGGGATGTTCTCCCTCGCCACCAGTTCCAGGATTTCCGGCAGGTCCTGCTGGTTGGCACGGTTGACCGTGAAGCGCACCCCCGTCTTCAGGCCCTGTCGCAGGCAGGCGCGGATGCCTTCCAGCGCCCGCGCGAAGCTGCCCGGCTGGTTGCGGAAGCGGTCGTGGGTGGCAGGAGCGCCGTCAATGCTGATGCCCACGTACTGGAAGCCGGCTTCCCTCAGCCGGGCCGCCACCGCGTCGTCGATCAGCGTCCCATTGCTGGACAACACCGGGCGCAGGCCCAGTTCCGCGGCCTCCGCCCCTAACGCGATGACGTCCTTGCGGACCAGCGGTTCGCCGCCGGAAAACAGCAGCACCGGCACCTTCATCGCCGCCAGGTCAGCCATGAAGGCGCGCGCCTCCTGCGTGGTCAGCTCACCGCCGTAGGCACGGTCCTCCGCCTCGATGTAGCAGTGCTGGCAGCGCAGGTTGCAGCGGTTGGTCACGTTCCATACCACCAGCGGGCGCGAGTCGTCGGAAAACTGCAACAGCTGCGGCGGCGCATCGACGCGGCCCCGGAATTTCACCGCTTCGGAAACCGTGGCCGTGCCGCACAACAGCTTGGTGAACCCTATCACTTTGCCTACCCCTCCTCATCCCGGAGGCTCCCCTGCCGGTCCCAGATCAACATTATCCCTGACCGGGCCTGCGCTTGTCCACGCCCAACCGCGTCAGTCCTCTCCCAGCAGCCTCAACAGGGCCTGCACCAGTCCGGGAATGGTGTACTCCTCGGCCACCGCGTCCACCCTCAGCCCCAGCGAACGGGCGGTGTCTGCCGTGACGGGACCGATGCACACCATCCGCGTGCGGGCAGGAATCGCGGCCGCCGCCTCCTTGCCCAGCGCCGCCACGAAATTGCGCACCGTGGAACTGCTGGTGAAGGTGATGGCATCGGCCTCGCCCTGCAGCACCCGTTCGCGCGCCTCTGGCTCCACCGGCACGCGTACCGCCTCGTACAGCGCCACCTCCGTGACCTCGGCGCCCTGCCCGCGCAGCATGTCCGGCAGCACCGTGCGCGCACCCCTGGCGCGCGGCAGCAGTACGCGCTGC
>JARYMO010000173.1 GCA_029907055.1 Syntrophomonadaceae bacterium
CCTGGCGGTGGTCGCCCTGCTGGTGGCGCTGCTGGCCTACACGCCGACCCGATTCTTCATCAAGCTGACGGTGCTGTGCGGTCTCCCCTTCCTGGTCATCTTTGCCAAGTGGCGGCAGCAGAGGCGCTTCAGCCCTGCCTGGCTGGGCATGGGGCTGTGCCTGGCGCTGCTGCTGGCAGTGTACGGGGTCCAGGTGTTCGCGTTCCCCGAACGCCTGCAGGTGAAGGAGCTCACCCGCCAGGGGGACTTGCTGCTGGCCGCCGGGGAGTACGACCAGGCCATCCGGACCTACCGCCAGATGGAACCGCTGGCGCCGGAGAAGGCGGCCGAAAAGGTGGCAGTGGCCGAGCAACAGCGGGAGTACCAGCGTCTCTACCAGCGGGCGCTGGTCCTGCTGCAGCAGGGGGAGGAAGCGCAGGCGCGAGCCCTGCTGGCCCGCATCCCCCGCAGCGCGAGGGTCTACGGACGGGCCCAGGACCTGATGGAGGGGATGGACCAGGATGGGCAGCGCGAGTGAGCACAACGGCATCACGCTCGCCGATGTCAAGGACAGCTTCACGCTGGAGCGTTACCTTGAACAGGCCAATGTCTTCATCGGCACCATCGGGGCCATCCAGCATAACCGCCAGCACTCGGAGCTGGTCTCCTTCCTGGCCTACGACATCCTCTCCACGCTGGGATTCCCCACCCGGCTGGCGGAGTTGGCCGCCATTGCCGGCTACCTGCACGATATCGGCAACGTGGTGAACCGTTACGGCCACGGCATGTCGGGGGCCATCATCGTGTTCGAGGAGCTGCTCGACCAGGGCATGGACCCCGAGGAGGTAGCCATCATCGTGGCGGCCATCGGCAACCACGAGGAGCACGCGCAGGGCGAGTCGGTGAACCCGGTGGCGGCCGCGGTCATCCTCGCCGACAAGTCGGACGTGCACCAGTCGCGGGTGCGCAAGGTCGAGGAAGCCGCCTTCACTCCCCGCGACCGGGTGAACTACGCGGCCAAGGAGGCGGCGCTGCTGGTGGACCCTGACCAGCGCTCCATCCGCCTGCGCCTGCACATCGACACCCGCTACTGCTCGGTCATGGAGTACTTCGAGATCTTCTTGACCAAGATGTTGATGTGCAAGCGCGCTGCCGAATTTCTACACTGCCACTTTGAACTGTTAATCAATGAGGTAAAATTACTATAGAGACCCACACCAACGCGTGAAGGAGGCGTTCTCATGTACGAGCCGAACTGGCGGGACCAGTACACCGACCAACTGGTGCGGGCGTTCGTGATGCTGCAGGACGAAGACGAGTGCTATCGCCTTCTCGACGACCTGTGCACCATCTCCGAGGTGAAGGCCATGGCACAGCGGCTGGAGGTGGCCCGCATGCTCAGGAACAACGCCACCTACACCGCCATTGCCGAACGCACCGGCGCCAGCACCGCCACCATCAGCCGCGTGAAACGGTTCCTGCACTACGGGGCCAAGGGCTACCAGACCATCCTCGAGCGCTTGGAGGCGAAAGAAGAGTAGATGATGAAGCAGCGGATTCCCAGGGGGTTCAAAGACTTTCTCCCCGAAGAGGTGGCGCTCAAGCGGGAGGTGGAGCGCAGGGCGGCTGAGCTCTTCGCCAGCTGGGGATACCGGGAAGTCATAACCCCGGTCATCGAGTACCTGGATGTCATCGAGGGGTTGGGGACGGGAGTGCAGCCCACCGACCTCTTCCTGTTTCAGAACCGCGACGGCCGCCTGGTGGCGCTCAGGCCGGACATGACCGTTCCCATCGCCAGGTTGGCTTCCAGCAAGCTGCGGGACGAGCCCCTTCCCCTGCGGCTCTTCTACCAGGCCAACGTCTTTCGCCACAATGTGCCGCAACGGGGTCGCTACAGCGAGTACTGGCAGGTGGGGGTAGAGATGCTGGGGGCGCGCGGGGAGCGCGCCGATGCCGAAGTCATCGCGCTGGCAGTCGAAACCATGCAGTGCCTGGGCCTGCAGGACTTCCAGCTCAGCCTCAACCACATCAACATCTTCGGCAGCCTGCTGGAAACCACCGGGCTTCCCCAGGAGACCAAGGACGAGGTCCGGGACCTGGTCATCCGCAAGGACCTGGTGGGACTGGAGCACAAGCTGCGGGGCCTGGCCCTGCCGCCCGCGCTGCAGGGCCTGTTGCTGCGCTTGCCGGTCAGTTACGGCGGGCTGGAGGTGTTCGACCGCCTGCCGGGGCTGCAGGCCATCGAGGGTGCGGCCATGGCGGTAGATGAACTCAGGGTGCTGGTGGACGCCTTGCGCGCCTTCGGGGTGGCAGACCGGGTGACCATCGACCTGGGGGTGCTGAGGGGACTGGACTACTACACCGGCGTGGTGTTCGAAGGGTACTGCCCAGCCCTGGGATACCCCCTGCTGGGGGGCGGCCGTTACGACCGGGTGATGGAAGGCTTTGGATGGCCCAACCCGGCGACGGGCTTTGCCGTAGGAGTGGAACGGGTCATGCTGGCCATCAGGAACGGCGGCGGCCCGGAACGGCCGCGCTGCCTGGTGGCGGGGGCCGAGCTGGGGCGGGTGATGGAAACGGCCCGGCAGCTGCGCGCGCGGGGGTGGATCGTCTGCCTCGACGTCCTGTCCCGCCCGCAGGCGGAGCTGGAGGAAGAGTGCAGGCGGCGCGGGTGCCGGCTGGTAACAGTGGAGTGACTGCCCGGCAGCCGATTGACACCTGCCCGGCGGCATGATAGACTGCAGGTAATCGTCGGTAATTCAGCGCGTTACCCGGATAAAGGAACGGAGGACTCGGCGACGGATGTCGGCAAACACCATTACCATTGCCCTGCCCAAGGGGCGCCTGGTCCAACCCAGCCTGGACCTGATGCGGAGGCTGGGGCTTCCCACCGATGACATTACCGAAGAGGCCCGCACCCTGGTGTACGATTTTCCAGCGCAAGGCATCCGCTACATCATGTGCCGCCCCACCGACGTGCCCGCCTACGTCGAGTACGGCGCGGCCGACCTGGGCATCGTGGGGAAGGATATCATCCTCGAACAGGGCAAAGACGTGTTCGAAATGGTGGACCTGCGCTTCGGGTACTGCCGGTTCGTGGTGGCCGGTCCGGCGGGAATGCAGGGGATGCCCCTGGAGCACCTCAGTGACAAGCGGGTAGCCACCAAGTTCACGGCGGTGGCGGAAGAGTTCTTCAGCAGCCAGGGCCTGCAGGTGGAGGTCGTCAAGCTGCACGGCAACATCGAGCTTGCTCCCCTGATGGGCATCGCCGACATGATCGTGGACATCGTATCCACCGGCCAGACCTTGCGCGAGAACAACCTGGTGGAGTTGGTCCAGATCATGGAGTCGACCGCCCGCCTCATTGTGAACCGCATCAGTTACCGGGTGAATTACGCGCACCTGCAGCCGCTGATCGAGAGGATCGCGGCGGCGGTGGCGGACAAGGAGGGCACGGCATGATACGGCGCATGCGAGCGGGAAGCGAGGAGTTCGAGGAGTACCTGCGCCTCAGCTACGCGGGCCTGGAGGAGGCAGAGGCGGCGGTAGCCGAGATCGGGCGCCTGGTGAAGGAGCGCGGGGATGCGGCGCTGTGCGAGCTGACCGAGCGCTTCGATGGTGCCAGACTGACTCCGGAAACGCTGCGGGTAAGCGACGGGGAGATCGAGGAGGCCTACGGGGCGGTGGACGACGACTTCATGGAGTCCCTGCTCATCGCCATTGACAACGTCACCGCCTTCCACCAGAAACAGGTCCAGCATTCCTGGATGGAGCCGGACGAGGTGGGCAACATCCTGGGCCAGCTGTGCCGGCCGTTGCAGCGGGTGGGCATCTACGTGCCTGGCGGGACCGCCGCCTACCCTTCCTCGGTGCTGATGAACGCCATCCCCGCGGTGGTGGCAGGCGTCACCGACATCGCCATGGTAACCCCGCCCGACCGCCAGGGAAAGGTCAACCCGCACACGCTGGTGGCGGCCTCCGAGGTTGGGCTGGACGAGATCTACAAGGTGGGGGGGGCCCAGGCAGTGTTCGCCCTGGCCTG
>JARYMO010000174.1 GCA_029907055.1 Syntrophomonadaceae bacterium
CTGCAGGACCGCGAGGGGCAGATCTACGACACCCACTCCGTGTCCGCGGGGCTGGACTACCCGGGGGTGGGCCCGGAGCACTCGTTCTTGCAGCGCAGCGGCCGGGCGCGCTATGTCACGGTGAGCGACCAGGAGGCGCTGGCCGCCTTCCTCGTGCTGTGCGAGAAGGAGGGCATCATCCCTGCCCTGGAGAGCGCGCACGCGGTGGCGTACGCCCTCAGGCTGGCCCCGCAACTCCCCGCCGATGAATGCATCGTGGTCAATCTGTCCGGGCGCGGCGACAAGGACGTTGAACAGGTGGCCCGGCTGCTGGAAGGAGGTGCGTGCGCGTGAACCGGCTGCAACGCGTTCTGGCTGACCTGGCAGGAAAAAACGGCAGGGCGCTGGTGGGGTTCATCATGGCCGCCCAGCCCGATTATGCCGCCGGTGTCGAGTGTGCCCGGGTGCTGGAGGACGCCGGCTGCGACATCCTGGAGATCGGGGTCCCCTACGCGGATCCCATTGCGGACGGCGAGGTCATCGAGCGTGCCCATTTCCGGGGCATCGCCCAGGGGATGAACATGAGCCGGGCCCTGGAGTTCACGTCGGCGGTGGAGAAGACGTGTTCGCTGCCGCTGGTGATGTTCTCGTACTACAACCCCATCTACCGGCGGGGGCTGGCCACCTTCTCGAGCGAGCTGCGCCAGGCCGGGGCCGATGCGGTCATCATCCCCGATCTGCCACTGGAGGAGCGCCTGCGCCTGCCCCCCAGCGGCCTGGATATCATCCCCATGGTGTCTCCCGCCAGCGACCAGCAGCGGGTGGCGCGACTGGATGCGCTGGCCCAGAGCTTCGTCTACTGCGTGTCGGTGGCCGGGGTGACTGGTGCGCGCGAGGTGCTGCCCGGGGTGCGCTCTTACCTGCGCCGGGTGCGCGGGGGGCTGACCCACCCGATGGCGGTGGGGTTCGGTATCTCCTCGCCGGCCCAGGTGCGCGAGCTGCGCGAGGAGGCGGAGGCCTTCGTGGTAGGCAGCCTGCTGGTGGGCATCATCGAACGGTACGCCGGTGATGGACGGCGCCGGCGGGAGTCGCTGGCCTCGACGGTGGCGGCGCTGAAGGCGGCCATGAAATGAGGTTCCATCGCCGGGTGCGCTTGCAGTACAATTAACGCTGGAGGAATCGGGTATGGACAGGCCATTCGTGCTGGCCAGCCGCAAGGACGGCCAGGGCACCACAGTCAGCATCCCGGCCGCGGAAGGCACGGTGCATATCGGCGGCGGTCACTTCGTGGTGATCGCCGGGCCCTGCGCCGTGGAGGGGGTGGAAGCCTACCTGGCGCTGGCCCGGCGCCTGAAGCAGATCGGGGTACACGTGCTGCGCGGGGGGGCCTTCAAGCCACGCACGTCCCCCTACTCGTTCGCCGGGCTGGGCCTGGAGGGGCTGGAGATCCTGGCCGAGGCGCGCCGGCAGACCGGCCTGCCGGTGGTCACCGAGGTACTGGACCCGCGGGACATCGAACAGGTGGCAGCCTGCGCCGACCTCCTGCAGGTAGGCAGCCGTAACATGCAGAACTTCAGCCTGCTGAGCGAGGTAGGGCGCAGCGGCAAACCAGTGATCCTCAAGCGGGGGTTCTCGGCCACCATCGAGGAGTGGCTGCTGGCGGCGGAGTACATCCTGGCGGCAGGCAACCCGCAGGTGGTGCTGTGCGAGCGCGGCATCCGCACCTTCGAGACCTACACCCGTAACACGGTAGACATCGCCGCGGTGCCGGTGGTCAAGGAACTCTCCCACCTGCCGGTCATCATCGACCCCAGCCACGGCACCGGTCGCGCGGAGCTGGTGCGCCCGGTGGCCAAGGCGGGGGTGGCGGTGGGGGCCGACGGGCTGATGATCGAGGTCCATCACTGCCCATCATGCGCGCTCTCCGACGGTCAGCAGTCCCTGGACCCGCTGGCCTTCGCCGCCCTCTTCGCCGAGGTGCGGGAGATGGCGCAGCGGGAAGGGCGGAGGGTGTGAGACGTCCGGGCGGCGGGAGCATCCGTCGCAACGTGTTGGCCGGCAGCAGCCGTTGCACGCGGGGGGCGGCGTATGGTAGATTAGTGGTGTAGGTTGGCAGGCTGGTTTCAGGTCGACAAACGCAGGACGGTAGGATGGGGAGCGAAGCGGAATGGACGGCACCATTTTGGCGCGTTGCTGCCTGGTGGTGCTTTTTGTCGTTTCTGCCCCCGGTCCGGAGGAAAGGAGTGCAGGACAGGCAGATGATCATCGTCATGGAGAGGAACGCTACCGCCGAACAGGTGCGCAACGTCGAGCGCCGGCTCACCGAGATGGGCTTCCGCACCCACCTCTCGCAGGGGGTGGAACGCACCATCATCGGTGCCATCGGCGACCGCAACAGCGTGGCCATGGGGGCGCTGGAGGTGCTGTCAGGGGTGGAGCGCGTGGTCCCCATCCTGCAGCCGTTCAAGCTGGCCTCGCGGGAGTTTCAGCCCCACAACACGGTGGTGAAGGTGGGCCAGGCCGAGTTCGGCAGCGGCCGCTTGCAGGTCATCGCGGGGCCGTGCGCGGTGGAGTCACGCGAGAAATACCTGGAGGTGGCCCGCATCGTGGCCGACCTGGGGGCCACGCTGCTGAGGGGAGGCGCTTTCAAGCCGCGCACCTCGCCCTATTCGTTCCAGGGGCTGGAGGAAGAAGGGCTGGAGATACTGGCGGAAGCCAGGCAGGTAACCGGGCTGCCGGTGGTGAGCGAGGTGGTGGACCCGCGCCTGGTGCCGGTGGTGGCCGAGTACGTGGACGTGCTGCAGATCGGGGCGCGCAACATGCAGAACTTCTTCCTGCTGCGCGAGGTGGGCAAGTCCAGCCGGCCGGTCATCCTCAAGCGTGGGCCTTCCGCCACCATCGAGGAGTGGATCATGGCGGCCGAGTACATCATCTCCAGCGGCAACCCGCGCGTCATCCTCTGCGAGCGCGGCATCCGCACCTTCGAGACCTACACCCGCAACACGCTGGACCTCTCGGCGGTGCCGGTGGTCAAGGAGCTCACCCACCTGCCCATCGTGGTAGACCCCAGCCACGGGACCGGCAAGTGGCGCCTGGTGGAGCCGATGTCGCTGGCGGCAGTGGCGGCCGGCTGCGACGGGCTGATGATCGAGGTGCACCAGAACCCGGCCGAGGCGCTCTCCGACGGGCCGCAGTCGCTCAACCCCGTCAACTTCGCGCACCTCATGCGCAGCCTGGCCCGCCTGACGCGCGCACTGCGCGACGAGGAACGGGCGGAGGCAGCCGGGGCGAGGGGCTGGTGAGGCCATGGGCATCACGGTGGCCATCGTGGGGGTGGGGCTCATCGGGGGGTCCCTGGGCTTGGCGCTGCGTGATTGTCCGCTGGTAGAGCGGGTGGTGGGAGTGGACGTCGACCGACGGGTGCTGGCCGAGGCCCGGGCCATGGGGGCGGTGGATGCATGCGCCTCCCTCCAGGAGGCGGTGGCGTCGGCCGATGTGGTGTTCCTGTGCTGTCCGATGGAGGCGGTGGAGCAGCTGCTGCAGGCGATGGCCCCCTGCCTCAGGGCAGGCGCCATCGTCTCCGACGTCGGCAGCTGCAAGCGGCGGGTGATGGAGGCCTTCGCCCGCTGCCTGCCGCCCTCGGTGCAGGGCATCGGCGGGCATCCCATGGCGGGGGCAGAAACCACCGGCATCGCCGGGTCAGACCGTTACCTGTTCGAGAACGCGGTCTACGTCCTGACCCCACCGCCAGGGGTGGCGGCGGCGTCCATGGAGCGCCTGCAGTCGCTGGTGGCGGCTACCGGGGCGCGGGTGCTGGTGATGGATGCCGATACGCATGACGTCCTGGTGGCCGCCGTGAGTCACCTCCCCCACCTGGTGGCGGCCGAGCTGGTGAGGGTAGCCAGCCGACAGCCGGAGGCCCTGGTGCTGGCCGCCGGGGGCTTTCGGGACGCCACCCGCATCGCCGCCTCCAACCCGGGCATGTGGGAGGACATCATCTTCTCCAACCGCGAGGCGGTGCTGGGGCAACTGGAGGCCATG
>JARYMO010000175.1 GCA_029907055.1 Syntrophomonadaceae bacterium
TGCCTGCTGGGGCTGGTGGACGATCTGCTGGGCGACCGCAGCGTGTTGGGGTTCCGCGGCCACCTCGGGCGGTTGGCACGGGGTGAACTGACCACCGGGGGGCTGAAGGCCCTGGGAGGAGGGGTCGTGGCCCTCTTCGCGGCGGCGGCACTGTCGGAGGGATGGCCGGATCTGGTGGTGAATGCCCTGCTGGTCGCGCTGGCCACCAACCTGGTCAACCTGCTCGACCTGCGCCCCGGACGCGCGGCCAAGGGGTTTCTGCTCTGCTGCGCGCTGCTGGTGGTCCCGGCCAGCGCGCACCTGGCGGTGGTGTTGCCCCTGGCAGCCGCGGTGCTGGTGTACTTCCCGGTGGACGTGCGGGCGCGGGCAATGATGGGAGACGCGGGCTCCAACGTGCTGGGAGCAGTGCTGGGACTGGCCTGCGTGCTGGGGCTCGGCTGGCAGGCCAGGCTGGCCGTGCTGGCCGCACTGGTGATGGTGCACCTGCTGGCCGAGACGGTATCCCTCTCGGCTATCATCGAACGGGTTGGGGTGCTGCGATTCCTGGACAACCTGGGGAGGGGCGGTCAATAGTGGTGAACCAGGACCGACTGCTGGCGGAATTCCTGCGGCTGGTAGCCATCGACTCGGTATCCGGGTGCGAAGGCAGGGTGAGCGAGGTGCTGCGGGAGACCCTGGGTGCCCTCGGCTTCCAGGTCACGGAAGACGAGGCGGGCAAGGCCCTGGGCGGGGAGGCCGGCAATCTCATTGCCCGCCTGCCGGGCAATGCCCCCGGGCCATCGCTGGTGTTCTGTGCGCACATGGACACGGTGGAACCGGGGAGCGGGGTCCGTCCCGAGCTGCGTGGCGGGTGCGTGTACTCGGCCGGCGACACCATTCTGGGTGGCGACGATAAGGCTGGAATCGTGGCCATTCTCGAGGGAGTGCGGGTGGTCATCGAGCAGGGCTGGCGGCGCCCGGACCTGGAGGTGGTGTTCACGGTGAGCGAGGAGCAGGGGTTGATGGGCAGCAAGCACCTGGATTTCGCCCGCCTCCGTTCGCGGCTGGGCTTCGTGCTTGACAGCGTGGGCGAGCCGGGGGCCATCATCACCCGGGCCCCGCGGCAGAACGAAATCGAATTCGAGGTGCTGGGCCGGGCGGCCCATGCCGGCATCGCCCCCGAAACGGGGGTAAACGCCATCCAGGCTGCCGCGCGGGCGCTGGCAGCCATGCCCATGGGGCGCATCGACGCCCAGACCACCTGCAACATTGGTGTCATCGAGGGCGGAAAGGCCCGCAACATTGTGCCCGACCGCTGCCACATGAAGGGCGAGGCCCGCAGCCTCTCGCCGGCAAGGCTGGAGGAGGTCACCCGGCAGATGGTGGAGACATTCCACGCCGAGGTGGAGCGGTATGGTGCGCAGGGCGAAGCGCGGGTGAGCCTGCTGTATCCGGAAATGGACCTCGCCCCCGGGGAGCTGGTGGTGCGGCTGGCTGCGCGCGGGGCGGAAGCGGCCGGGCTGTCCGCGCGCATTGAGTCCACCGGGGGCGGGAGCGATGCCAGCATCTTCAACGGGGCGGGCATCCGCTGCGTCAACCTGGGCATCGGCATGCAGGCCGTGCACACGACAGAGGAACATATTGCCCTGGCGGACCTGGCAGGCAGCGCCCGCTGGGTGGCCTGCATCATTCGAGAGGCAGTGGGCGAGTGGTAAAACTGCAAAAGGGACGGGTGCTGCGGGTGCTGGCCGCCCGTCCCGGCTTCACGGAACTGGCGGTCGAGGTGGCGGGAGCAGAGGCCAGGGCAGTCAACTACGACCGGCTCACCGGGCCGGTCGGTCCCGGGGACGTGGTGTTGCTCAACACCTCCGCCGTGGCACTGGGGCTGGGCAGCGGCGGCGTGCATTTCGTCCTGGCAGTCCTCAACGGCCAGGAACGGGAGCTGGAGGGGCCGGGGCACATCATGAAGATGCGCTACACGCCGCTGCAGGTGAGGGTACTGAGCGTAGAGGAAGCCGACAGCCCCCACCACGAGGTGATGCGCGCCGCGGACTCGCTGGGGGGGGCGGTAGTACTGGTAGCGACGCTCCACTCCATGTTGGCGCCGCTGTGCGTGGCCCTGAAAGCGGAGGAGGACTGCCGCGTGGTGTTCGTGATGACGGATGGCGCGGCCCTGCCCCTGGCCTTCAGCGCTACCGTGCCCGCATTGCGGGAGCGGGGCCTGCTGGACGGTACGGTGACCTGTGGGCACGCCTTCGGTGGAGACCTGGAGGCGGTCAACGTGTATTCCGGGCTGTTGGCGGCGCGCCACGTCCTGACGGCCGACTACGTGGTGGTGGCCATGGGACCCGGAATCGTTGGGACGGGCACCCCGTGGGGGTTCACCGGGGTCGAGCAGGGCGAGATTCTCAACGCCACTGCGGTGCTGGGCGGGGTGCCGCTGGCAGTGCCGCGGGTGAGTTTCGCCGACCCGCGTGAGCGCCACCAGGGCATCAGCCACCACACCCTCACCGCGTTGGGCCGGGTGTGCCTGGTCTCGTGCCACCTGCCGCTGCCGCGCCTGGCCGGTGCCAGGATGGAGCGACTGTGGGAGCAGGTGCGCCGGCACGGGCTGGAAACCCGCCACCGGGTCAGCGTGGAGGATGGGTCGGGCATCGGTGAACGGTTGGCACAGTGGGGGCTGAAGGTTACTACCATGGGGCGTGGGCCGGGCGAAGACCCGGAATTCTTCGAGGCCTGTGCGGCAGCCGCGGTGGTCGCACGGCGGTGCCGGCGGAGCGAGTGAACAAGGCGGTCGGAGCGAGGACGGGGGTGTGAAGGTGGAATGGGAGGAGCGGACCCTGAGCAGCCAGCGCATCTACGAGGGGGCCATCCTGTCCCTGCGGGTGGACACCGTGGCGCTGCCCGGCGGTGGGGTGGCCCGCCGCGAGATCGTGGAGCACAGCGGGGCAGTGGCCGTGCTGCCGGTGGACGAACAGGGCCACGTGTACCTGGTGCGGCAGTTCCGCAAGGCGGTGGAAGAGGTGCTGTGGGAAATCCCGGCGGGGAGGCTGGAAGCCGGGGAAGAACCCGAGGCCTGCGCGCGGCGCGAGCTGGCGGAGGAAACGGGGCTGCGCTGTGCGGGCCTGGAGAAGGTGTGCACGTACTTCACTACGCCGGGCTTCACCAACGAGGCCATCCACGTCTTCATTGCCACCGCGTTGAGTGGCGGCGAGGCCAACCCGGAACCTGACGAACACGTCGAGCTGGTCCGGCTGCCGTTGTCGCAGGCCTGGGAGATGGTCCGCCAGGGAGCGATACGGGACGGGAAGAGCATCATTGCCATCCAACGGCTGGTGATCGCCGGCGGACCCGCCGGTCGTCCGGGAGAGGAGGCCTGGGGCCGTGGCGACGCGACTGTGGGCTGACCTGCACGTGCATATCGGGTCGGCGCGGGGCCGGCCGGTCAAGATCACCGCCTCCCGTGACCTCACGGTGGACGGCCTGCTGGAGTGGGCCAGGGAGCGCAAGGGGCTCGATGTGATAGGCATCGTGGACGCGGTGAGCCCGCTGGTGCTGTGCGAAGTGGAGGAGATGACCGCCGCCGGGGAACTGGCACGGGTGCCCGGAGGGGGACTTGCTACCGAGGAAGGGCTGCTGGTGCTGCTGGGGGCGGAGGTGGAGACGGAAGAGGGAGCTCACTTCATCTTCTACCTCCCCGATGTCAGGGGCATGCGCGAGCTGCAGCGATACCTGGCGCCGCACATCACCAACCCCAACCTCTCCACGCAGAAGGCAGGGATCTCGGTGCGCGAGCTGATCCCCTTCTGCCGGCACCTGGGGGGGATGTTCTGTCCGGCGCACGCCTTCACCCCGCACAAGGGGGCCTACGGGACCTGGGTGGCGCGGCTGGCAGACGGCCTGGGGGAAGACACCGCCGAGGTGACTGCGCTGGAACTGGGGCTCAGTGCCGATGCTGGCATGGCCGACATGATTGCCGAGACCGCCCGCTTCAACTTCGTGACCAACTCTGACGCCCATTCCCTGTCCACGGTGGGG
>JARYMO010000176.1 GCA_029907055.1 Syntrophomonadaceae bacterium
GGGATGATGCGATTCCCCAGTGTTCTTCCCATGCTCGTGCCTGCTCCCTTCCTCTGTTCGGGGGTCGACTCCGACGCGGGCGGTGACGGCAGTCACCGCACACCCATCATACCATCAATCGAGATTTCCTGCTTTCCTCGCCAGGATGATATTTCCTGGTGGCTGCCGCCGTGCCGGGAGCCCGGTCAGGCTACCACTTCCCGCAGGGCGCTGGCCACCTCGCGGATGCTGGACGTGAGGAACATGTGGTCCACCACGCCGGAAAAGGCGGCCAGGGTCTCCTGGTAGTAGTGGTCCCGGGGGTCGCGGGCGCGGGGGTCGGGGTTGAAGAGGTAGAGGCGCTTCACCTTGCGGCGCAGGGCCTCCAGCGGAGCCAGCGCGAAGAACTTCTCGTAGAACATGCAGTCGGTGAGGAGGATGACCACCGTGCGCGAGGTGATGAGGTGGCCGAACTCGTTGCGCAGCTGGGCCAGGGGCCGCCACAGCTCGGTGCCGGAGAAGTTCCACTGGGGCAGGCGGGCGATGCAGGCCAGGGTGGAGGGGAAGTCGGCCTGCAGGCAGGGGGTGGCGTAGTTGAGCCTCTCCCCGAAGATGAAGACCTCCAGGCGGGTCAGTTCCGCCTGCAGGGCGTACAGGAACTGCAGCATCATCCTGGCGCTGGGGGTCATGGAGGTGGAGGTGTCGAGCAGCAGCACCACCCGGGGGGAGGAGGGCTTGCCGGCCTGCCAGTACAGGCGGGGCAGGGTGCCGCCGTGGAAGACGTTGCGGTGGATGGTGGTGCGGACGTCGATGGTCCGGCGCTTGCGGCCGCGCTTGCGGCGGCGGGAGATGGTGGTGACCAGCTTCCTGACCAGGCGGCCGGCCTCCCGCGTCTCGCTCCAGTCCAGTCCTTCCGGCAGGGCCTCGCTCTGCTTCTCCCCGTGCACGCCTGCACCCCGCACCACGGTGCCCTCCAGCCTGCGGAAGCGCCCCTGCTCGCCCTCTGCAGGCTGGGTGGCAAGGTGAGAGTCATCCCAGCGCCCCGGGCCCTCCCGGCGTCCGGCGGCACGCTCGGCATTCTGCCGCGGCTGCGAGCGCAGCCCGGTGCGGCCCAGGCCCAGCAGCCATTTCCGCGCCCGGTAGGCAAAGAATCTCAGGAGGTCTCGCACAGCCACTGCCCGCCCCCCCTCTTGCGCAGCCCGGCCGCGTCTTCCCGGTTCTTGATGATGGTGGGCAGGAAGCGGTCGATGGTGGGGCCGTCCAGCCGGGTAATGCCTTCCAGGGCCAGCGCGCGGGCGAAGTCGATGCCCTCCGCAATGCTGGGGTTCTTGACCAGGTCGGCGCGGGTGCGCAGCACGTGCATCAGTTCGGCCACCCGCCGCGCCACCGCCGCCGACAGGCCGGGGACCTTCCTGAGCAGGATCTCCTGTTCCTTCTCCACCGTGGGGTAGTCGATGTAGAGGTAGATGCAGCGCCGTTTCACGGCGTGGGATATCTCACGGGTGTCGTTGTTGGTGATGACGATGTGGGGGATGGTGCGTGCCTTGACCGTGCCGAACTCGGGGATGGAGACCTGGAAGTCGGACAGCAGTTCCAGCAGGAAGGCCTCGAACTCCTCGTCGGCCTTGTCGATTTCGTCGATGAGCAGCACCGGCGCCCGCTCCTCGGCCAGGATGGCCCGCAACAGGGGCCGTTCCATCAGGAAATCGCGCGAGAACACGTCGCTGGCGTTGCGCTTCTCCCCCTGGATGAAGAGCAGCTGCTTCTGGTAGTTCCACTCGTACAGGGCCTTGGTCTCGTCCAGCCCCTCGTAGCACTGCAGGCGGATGAGCTCGGTGCCCAGCACGTCGGCCAGTACCTTGGCAATCTCCGTCTTGCCCACCCCCGGTTCGCCCTCCACCAGCAGCGGTTTCTGCAGCAGCAGGCTGAGGTAGATGGCGTCGGCGATGGTCTCGTCGCAGACGTACTGGCGTTCGGCCAGGTCGCGGATGATCTGCTCCACGCTGATGGTCTTGCCGTTGGTCTTCAATCTCTTTCGCCTCCAAGTCCGGCGCCACGCCGCGCCGGTCGTGCGCAGCCGGTCCCGGACCACGCGCAGTCGCTCGCCCGCCTGCCGGCGCAGGCGGCGGTACTCCTCCGCCCCGTTGAGGATGGGCTGCACCTGGTCAGTGGTGATGAACCCGGTCACCACGTCGCGGTACAGTTCTCGCTTGAGCGCTTCCAGGTACTCGGCGTCCTGGCGGTCGGCTTCATGCATGGGGAGCTCCTCGTCCCGCGTGCCGGGGCACCCGGGCGTCCATTGCGGACAATGTAGACAATGTTAGTATACTATTTGCGCGACCGGCGAGGAATGGGGTATGTGAGTATTGTGCCCCAGGCATCGGCCGGGTTCAACCGGTTTTCTCTGGCGTCCGCTCAACGTCCTTTGCGGCAAAGGGCAGGAAGGCGGGCGGCCAGACCGGGTTCAGGCTGGAGCGGGTGGAGAGATGAGCAGGGAGGAAACAGAAGGCCCCTCCAACCTCGGAGGGGCCTGCGTTTTTCCTGGTGGGCCATAGAGGAGTCGAACCTCTAACCTTGTGATTAAGAGTCACCTGCTCTGCCAATTGAGCTAATGGCCCGGACTGACAAAATGGATTATAGCACACCCTGCCGGGACTGTTCAAGAGCCAGGACGCGCGGCGACGGTTACCGGGCGCGGGCCTGCGGGTCGCGGGTCACCACCAGCTTGGTCACCCGGCCGCCGTTGACCTGGAAGGCCACCGTGCCGCGGGAGGGGACGCCGTACACCATGTCATAGCGGGTGGAGTCACCCTCGATGCCCACCCGGGTGAAGTCCTCCCCGTAGGCCGCCACCACCTGCTCCACCGTGCTGCCCACCCCGGTGGCGCGCCGGGTGCGGAAGGAGGGGTCCTGGGTCTGGAAGACCCACAGGATGTCCTGCTTCTTGGGGAACATGGCAATGAAGTCCTTGCCCGGCGGTTCGTACACGCTGCTCATGCCGAAGAACTTGCCCTCGCCGAAGTCGCGCTTGAGGCTGTCCAGGCTGGCTTCCCCCACGTTGATGACCCGCAATCCCCCGTCGCTGACCAGGAAGTCGCTCTCCGCCAGCGGCCGCTGCACCTCCGGGTACTCGATGGTCGGCTTGCCGGCGCTGAAGCTGGAGAACAGTCCCACCGCGCACACCAGGACGACAATACCGATAATGATGACGCTCTCGCTGCTGATGCGTTTCACTGCGCTTCCTCCCATCCAGGCGGGCCGAGATGCGACGGCTGGCGGTGTTCCCACCTTACCGAGCACCATCATACCACATCTGCCCGCCCGGTCAAAGGCGGTGCGGGATGCGGGACCGGCCGCAATGCCCGGCGCTATTGACACTGGCGCGCCGTTTCCCGAATAATCAATGTAATGCATGGTTGCGTCGCCGGCGCCCGCCCCCGGGGCGGGCCGATACGTGAAAGCAGGGGTTGACGACATGGCTATTCGAGTGCTGACCGACAGCACCGCCTACCTGCCCGCCGAGTACCTGGAACGGTACGGCATCAAGGTGGTGCCGCTGCAGGTGACCATCGCCGGGGAAGTGTTCAAGGAGGGGCAGGGGTACAGCAACCGCCAGTACTACGCCCGCCTGCGGGAGGAGAAGGTCTTCCCCACCACCTCCCAACCCTCGGCGGGCGATTTCGTGCAGGCCATCGAGAGCCATCCGGAAACCGACACCATCGTGGGCATCTTCATCTCCAGCCGCCTGTCGGGGACGGTGCTGTCGGCGCAGGTGGCCCGCGACATGCTGCCCGGCCGCACCGTGGTGGTGCTGGACTCGCTGTCCACCGGCATGGGGCTGGGGTACCAGGTGCTCAAGGCCTGCGAGGTGGCGGAGGCGGGGGGCAGCCTGGACGACGTGCTGGCCGCCGTGGCAGAGGTCAGGGAGCGCATCCGGCTGATGTTCGTGGTCGACGACCTGGAGTACCTGGTGCGGGGCGGTCGCCTCAGCAAGGCCGGGCA
>JARYMO010000177.1 GCA_029907055.1 Syntrophomonadaceae bacterium
GTCGGCCCCACCGGGAAGCTGCTGGAACCGGCCGGGGACGTCACCTTCGATGAGCTCTACCACGTGTTCCGTGCCCAGATCGAAGCGGGGGTGGCAGCGGGGGCGGACGCCATCTCCATCGAGACCATGTCGGACATCGGCGAGCTCCGGGCGGCGGTCATCGCCGCCCGCGACTGCTGCGACCTGCCCATCCTGGCCCACCTGACCTTTGCGGCGGGCGGCCGCACGGTAATGGGAACCGATGCCGTGACCGCGGCCATCATACTGGAGGCCCTGGGAGTGACCGCCATGGGGGCCAACTGTTCAGGAGGCGCCCGCGAACTGTTGCCGGTCATAGAGGCCATGGCTCGCGTGACCCCGGCCTTCCTCTCGGTGCAACCCAACGCCGGTATGCCCCGGCTGGTGGATGGGGCCACGGTGTTCCCGGAGTCGCCCGAGGACATGGCAGCGCACGCGCTGCGGTTGCGGGAGGCGGGGGCGAACATTATCGGCGGCTGTTGCGGCACCACGCCAGAGCACATCCGCGCCATCGCTTCCGCCCTGGACGGGCTGCCCCCGGTGGCCAGGGAGGTCACCAGCCGGCGGGCACTCGCCTCGCGGGGGCGCCACGTGTTCATCGATGCTGAGGCGTATCCGGTGTTTATCGGCGAGCGCATCAACCCCACCGCCCGCAAGAAGCTGGCTGCCGACATTGCTGCCGGCAAGATGGCCGTGTTGGCGGACGAGGCGCGCGGGCAGGTGGAGGCAGGGGCCGAAGTGCTGGACGTGAACGTCGGCGTCCCCGCCATCGACGAGGCAGCCGCCATGCGCCACGCGGTGCTGTCGGTGCAGGCGGCGGTGGACGTCCCCCTGTCGATTGACTCCTCCAGCCCGGATGCACTGGAGGCAGGGCTCAAGGCCTTCGTGGGCCGCGCCCTCATCAACTCCACCACCGGGGACCCGGAAATGCTGGAGCGGGTGTTACCCCTGGCGCGGCGCTACGGGGCCGCGGTGCTGGGCCTGTGCCTGGACGAAACCGGCATTCCCCCCACCGCCGAAGGCCGCTTGCAGGTGGCGACGCGCATTCACACGGCGGCGCGGGCAGCCGGCCTGCGAGACCAGGACATCTTCATCGACTGCCTGGTCAAGACCGCCAGCGCCGAGCAGGAGCAGGTGATGGAAACCCTGCGCGCACTGCGACTGGTGAAGCAAGTGCTGGGGGTGGGGACCGTGCTGGGGGTGAGCAACGTGTCGCACGGCCTGCCGCGGCGGGACCTGCTCAATTCCACCTACCTGGCCATGGCCTATGCCCACGGGCTGGACGTGCCCATCATGAACCCGTTTGACGAGCGGATGCAGGAGGTGAGGAGAGCGGCGGCGGTGTTGCTGGCCCGTGACCCTTACAGCCGGAGGTACCTGGGCGCGTACGGGGAGCGCCCGGAGACGTCGTCACTGTCGGCCGGCAAAGAGGGCGCGGAGAGCCCCGTGCCGCCGAAGCTGCTGGAGGTCATCAGGGAGGCGGTGGTGAACGGGGACCGCGAACGCATGCCGGACCTGGTCGCCGCTGCGCTGGCCGCGGGCCTGGATGCCATGGAGGTTATGAACCGGGCGCTGCTACCGGGCATCGAGCGGGTGGGCGAGCTGTACGAGCAGCAGCGCTACTTTCTGCCGCAGCTCATGCTCTCCGCGGAGACCATGAAGGAAGGGTTCGCCCGGCTCAAGCCCCTGCTGGTCTCCCGGCAGGCGGAAGGCGCCGGCACGGTGGTGCTGGCCACGGTGCAGGGAGACATCCACGATATCGGCAAGAACATCGTGGCCCTGCTGCTGGAGAACTACGGGTTCGAGATCGTGGACCTGGGCAAGGACGTGCCGGCGGCCGACATCGTGGAGGCGGCGGCCCGACACCGGGCGGACATCGTGGGCCTCAGTGCACTGATGACCACCACCATGCCACGCATGGCGGAAGTGATTGCCGGGCTGCGCGCGCGCGGCCTGGCAGCCCGGGTAATGGTGGGCGGCGCGGTGCTGACGCGGGAGTATGCCGAGCGCATAGGGGCTGACGCCTACGGAAAGGATGCACGCGAAGCGGTGACGGTGGCCAGGCGCCTGGTGGGACTGGACTGAAGGGGATGATGGTGTGGCGGTGAAGCGGACCTACGAGGAGATTAACGAGAAGATACGGGCGGGCAGGGCGGTGGTGGTGACGGCCGAGGAAGTCATCGACATCGTGGCCGAGAAAGGCGTGGCCCGGGCAGCCAGGGAGGTGGACGTGGTGACCACCGGCACGTTCGGTCCCATGTGCTCTTCTGGCGCCATGCTGAACCTCGGGCACACCTGCCCGCGCATGAAGATGAGCCGGGTGTGGCTCAACGGGGTGGAAGCGTATGCCGGGCTGGCGGCGGTGGACGCCTACCTCGGTGCCACCCAGCTCCCCGAGAATGACCCCGAGAACAAGGTGTATCCGGGCAAGTTCCTGTACGGGGGCGGCCACGTCATCCAGGACCTGGTGGCCCGGCGGCCGGTGCGCCTGGAAGCCACCGCCTACGGAACCGACTGCTACCCGCGCAAGAAACTGGATACGGTGATCACCCTGGACGATATCAACGAGGCATACCTGTTCAATCCTCGCAATGCCTACCAGAACTACAACTGTGCAGTCAACCTGGGTGATCGCACCATCTACACCTATATGGGCATCCTGCGCCCGCGCCTGGGCAATGCCGGCTACTCGACGTCGGGGCAGCTGAGTCCCCTGCTCAATGACCCCTACTATCGCACCACCGGCATTGGCACCCGCATCTTCCTGGGTGGCGGCGTGGGGTACGTGGCCTGGTACGGGACGCAACACCACCCCAACGTGGCCCGGGGGCCCAACGGGGTGCCCACCGGCGGCGCGGGGACACTGGCAGTCATCGGTGACCTGCACCAGATGAGCCCGGAGTGGCTGGTGGGCGCCAGCTTCGTCGGCTACGGGGCCAGCCTCTACGTGGGCATCGGCATCCCCATCCCCATCCTGGACGAGGAGATGCTGCGTTTCACGGCAGTGAAAGACGAGGACATCCTCTGCCCGGTGGTCGATTACAGCGAGGGCTACCCCTACTGCAAGCCGCGTGACCTGGGTTTCGTCAACTACCGCGACCTGCGCCGGGGGAAGGTCATCATCGAGGGCAAGGAAGTGCCCACCACGCCGATGTCCAGCTACCCGCGAGCGCGCAAGATCGCGGCCATTCTCAAGGAGTGGATTCAACGGGGCAGCTTCGAGCTCACCTGCCCGGTGCAGCCGCTGCCTTCGGCCGACGCTGACATCGTGGTGCATACCCTGGTCGAGCGCGAGGCGCGGCCGGACGGTGAATGACAGGAGGTGACCCGCAAGTGGTGCGGCACAGGATTGTCTGTTTCTTCACGGCAGCCCAGTCGGAGCAGCCCATCATCTACCGCCTGGTCAAGGACTATGACCTGGTGCTGAACATCCTCAAGGCGGACATCAACCCGCAGAAAGAGGGGTTCCTGGTGGTCGAGCTGACCGGGCTGAAGAAGAACTACACCCAGGGCATCCGCTACCTCAGGGACCTGGGGGTGAGGGTGGAGCCGCTGAGCCAGACGGTGGTCTGGCAGGAGGAGGTGTGCATCCAGTGCGGGGCCTGCGCCTCCTTCTGCCCCACCGGGGCCCTGGCCATCAAGGACCGCCGGGACATGCTGGTGAGCTTTGACAACAGCAAGTGCGTGATCTGCGGCATGTGCCTGGACTGCTGCCCCACCCGGGCGGTGAAACTCCACTTCGAGGTGGCGTGAAAGCCAGCGGCGCACCGACCGCGCTGCGGGGGGTTCAGAGATGAACGCGCGAGGATATGTGCAGCGCCAGTACCGTGAGATGCACCGGGCCCCGGACCTGGCCTACTTCACGGTGCGGCTGAAGGAAACCGACCTTTCCGTGGGCGTGGACCGGGAGAGCTTTGTCCCGGAAGTGAGCGAGATGGCCGAAGCCG
>JARYMO010000178.1 GCA_029907055.1 Syntrophomonadaceae bacterium
TATGGGAACAGAGCGAGGGCACGGTGGACGTGTTCATCATGTGCCAGGGGACCGGCGGCACGGTGACCGGTACCGCGCGCTACCTCAAGGAACGCAACCCGGCGGTCCAGGTCTTCATCTCCGAGCCTTCGGAGTCACCCATCCTGGCCGAGGGGCGTATCGGTGCGCACAAGGTGCAGGGCATCGCCGACGGGCTCATTCCCGACATCCTGGACTTCCGCTACATCGATGGCGTCATCCAGGTGACTTCCGACCAGGCCATCGCCACCGCGCTCGAGCTGGCCCGCCAGGAGGGCATCTTCTGCGGCATCTCCGCCGGGGCCAACGTGGCCGCAGCCCTCAAGGCAGCCCGCGCCTTCCCCGAGGCCCGCTGCATCGTGACCATGATCAACGACAACGGCCTGCGCTACCTGAGCACCGAACTGTGCGGGGAAACGCGCCGACATGAACGGCTGGAGCGCGACTACCAGCTCTCGCCGGCTGACCTCGAACGCTTGCGGAGCTGGCGCCCCAAGGTCATCTCCTGACCGAACACGACGGGAACAGGCCCCGGTTGCCGCCCGGCAAACGAGGAGAGGGCGCGGCGGAAGCCGCGCCCTCTCCTGCCTTCCGGCCCATCCCTACTGCCGGATGTGGCCGTCTCCAAAGACGATGAACTTGGTGCTGGTCAGCTCCTCCAGCCCCATCGGTCCCCGGGCGTGCAGCTTCTGGGTACTGATGCCCATCTCGGCCCCAAAGCCGAACTGGAAACCGTCGGTGAAGCGGGTGGAGGCGTTTACGTACACGCAGGCCGCGTCCACCCCGGCCAGGAAGCGGCGGGCGTTGCGGTAGTCCCGGGTGATGATGGCCTCGCTGTGCATGGTGCCGTACCGGTGGATGTGCTCCATGGCCTGCTCCAGGCTGTCTACCACCCGGATGGCCAGGATGAGGTCCAGGTACTCGGTTTCCCAGTCCTCCTCGGTGGCGGCGGCCATACCCGGCACGATGGCCCGCGTGCGCTCGCACCCGCGCAGCTCGACCCCGCGGGCCACCAGTTCGGCACAGACCACCGGCAGGAAGTCCTTCGCCACTTTCTCGTGCACCAGCAGGGTCTCGGTGGCGTTGCACACCGAGGGGCGCTGGGTCTTGGCGTTGATGGTGATGGTGAGCGCCATGTCCAGGTCGGCGAATTCGTCCACGTAGGTGTGGCAGTTGCCCATGCCGGTCATGATGACGGGCACCGTGGCATGGGCCTGCACCGCCTGCTTCAGGCCTTTTCCGCCCCGCGGGATGAGTACGTCCAGGTAGTCGCTCATGCGCATCAGGTCCATGGCCACCTGGCGGTCCTCGCTGTCCACGAACTGGATGGCGCCTGCAGGAAGGCCGCAGGCGGTCGCGGCCCGCGAAATGGTGGCGGCAATGGCCCGGTTGGAATTGATGGCCTCCTCGCCCCCGCGCAGGATGATGGCGTTGCCCGTCTTCAGGCACAGGCTGGCCGCATCGGCGGTCACGTTGGGGCGCGATTCATAGATGATGCCGACCACTCCCAGGGGAACGCGCATGCGCCCCACCTCCAGGCCGTTGGGACGCCGCCACATTTTCACCACGTCACCGATGGGGTCGGGGAGCGCGGCTACGCTCTCCACCCCTGCCGCCATTTCCTCGATGCGGGCCGGCGTCAACTGCAACCGGTCCAGCAGCGCCGGGGTCAGGCCCATCGCTCGCCCGGCTTCCATGTCCAGGGCGTTGGCCTCCAGGATGGCCTTCTCCTCCGCGCGCAGCCCTGCGGCCATGGCCTTCAGCGCCTGGTCCTTGAGCGCGGTGGAGGCAGTGGCCAGGAAGCGCGCCGCCTCGCGCGCCTGCTTCCCCTGCAGGAGCAACTGTTCGTTCATGGCCCTCTCCTCTCCTTCCCTCTCACGCCTCGTAGAGCGTCAGGTTGTTGCGGTGAATGACCTCGTCGAAGTCCTTGCTGCCCAGGATCTTCTCGATCTGCGAGGTCTTGCGGCCGGCAATGCGGGCAATTTCCTCCGCTGAATAGTTGGCGATTCCGCGCGCGAATTCCTTCCCCTCCGGGGAAAGCAGCGAGACCACATTTCCGCGCTCGAAGCGGCCGCGCACGGCTGCGATGCCCGCCGGCAGAAGGCTCTTCCCCCGCCGCCGGATGGCCTCGTAGGCCCCCTGGTCCACGATGATCTCGCCCTGGGGACTGCCGGCGAAGGCAATCCAGTGCTTGCGCGCCTGCATGCGGTTCTCGCGCGGCACGAAGACGGTTCCCGTCTCCTCCCCGGCCAGCACCCGGTGCAGCACGTTGTCTTCCGCCCCGTGCGCGATGACCATGGGGATGCCGGCAGCCATCACCATGCGCGCTGCAATCAGCTTGGTGTACATCCCCCCGCTGGCCATCCTGGTCCCCCGGGTCTTGGAGTGCTCCTCCAGCTCGGCGCTGATCTCGTGCACCTCCGGCAGCCGCCGTGCCGCCGGGTTCAGGCGCGGGTCGTCGTCGTACAGTCCGTCAATGTCGGAGAGGATGACCAGCAGGTCGGCGTCGGCCGCCCCGGCCACCAGGGCCGAGAGGGTGTCGTTGTCCCCGAAGCGGATCTCGTCGGTGACCACGGTGTCGTTCTCGTTGATGATGGGGATAACCCCCAGGCTGAGGAGCGTGAGCAGGGTGTTGCGGCCATTAATGTAGCGCAGGCGCTCGGAGAAGTCGTCCTTGGTCACCAGCACCTGGGCCACGATCTTGCCGTACTCGGCGAAGAACTTTTCGTACATGTGCATCAGGGTCCCCTGGCCTACCGCCGCCATCGCCTGCTTCATGGGGATGGTCTGGGGAGGTTCACGCAGCCCGAAGCGGGCTACGCCTACCCCGATGGCGCCGGAGGTCACCAGCAGGGTCTCGATGCCCTGGCTGTGGATATCAGCCAGCTCCCGTACCAGGCGCTCCATGCGCATCAGGTTCAGCTGTTCCGTGGGATGCGTAATGGTGCTGGTACCGACCTTGACCACCACCCGCTTGCAGCCCATCACCACTTCTCGACTCACCCTTCTCTCACCCTTCCCCTGCGCTGTGGGCCGCCCCGGCGGCCCTACTCCTCGTAGACAAACTCGATGCTGCCGATGCGCACCAGGTCGCCGGCCTTGGCCCCCCGCTGGCGCAGGGCATCCTCCAGCCCCATGCGGTCAACGATGCGCTGGAAACGCTCGAGCGCTTCCGGGTTGTAGACATCGGTCATGGAAGCCAGCCTGGTGATGCGTTCCCCGCCCACTACGAACACCCCGTCCACCACCTCGATGGTGAAGGGTTCCTCCGGTTCGAAACGGTGCACCACGGGCTCCTCGCTGACCGTCCCCGCCGGGGTCGACTGCACCAGCTCGTACAAGCGGTGCACCAGCGGCTCCAAGCCGTGCCCCGTCACCGCCGACACCGGGAATATTTCCGCCTCGGGCAGCGCTGCCCTCAAGCGGGCCACATTCTTGGCCGCACCTTCCAGGTCCATCTTGTTGGCCACCACCACCCACGGCCGCCGCGCCAGGTCTGCCCGGTAGGCCTGCAGTTCCTCGCGCAACACGTGGAAGTCCTGCAGCACATCGCGTCCCTCCGTCTGCGCCGCATCCAGCACGTAGGCCAGCACCCGCGTGCGCTCGATATGACGCAGGAACTGGTGTCCCAGGCCCGCACCCAGGTGGGCCCCCTCGATCAACCCAGGGATATCGGCGATGACAAACCCGTCACCCTCCGGCATGCGCACCATTCCCAGGTTGGGCTCCACGGTGGTGAAGGGGTAATCGGCGATCTTGGGGCGTGCGGCCGAGAGCCTGGAGATGAGCGTGGACTTGCCGGCATTGGGAAAGCCCACCAGCCCCACGTCGGCTAGCAGCTTCAGTTCCAGCAACAGCCATGCCTCTTGGCCCGGCTCTCCTTTCTCGGCGAAGGAGGGGGCCTTGCGGGTAGCGGTGGCGAAGCGCACGTTCCCCCGGCC
>JARYMO010000179.1 GCA_029907055.1 Syntrophomonadaceae bacterium
ATCGACCGGCCAGGCCCTGCAGGAAAACGCCCGTCGCCTGGAAGAGCGACCTCTGCCCTGAGTCGGCCGCGCAACTCACTCGCCGCGCGGACGCGGGCCCGGCGGACGGGGACCGAAGAACTGGAACAAGGTGCACTGCAACCGACCGTTGTACAGCTTGCGCCGGCGGTCAGCGCGCCGCCCGAAGAGCCGCTCGAAGCCGGGATGGGAGGTGAGCACGAAGCACGACCAGGTCTCCAGCCGCCGGTACACCCTCCCCAGCTCCCGGTACAGATCTTCCACCGCCCTGGCCTCGCCCATCCGTTCGCCGTACGGGGGGTTGCACACCAGCCAGCCGAACTGACCCCGGCTGGCCAACCTGCTCACGGGCTGGCAGCGCCACCGCACCCGCCCCCCAAGCCCGGCCGCCTCCGCGTTGGCCTGGGCGGCCGCGATGGCTGCCGCATCGGCATCCGCTCCCCACACCTCCAGCCGGCGGTCCAGGTGGGCCTGGTCCATGGCCCGCGCGCGCTCCTGGCGCCAGAGCTGCTCCGGCACCGCCGGCCAGTTCTCGGCGACAAACCTCCGCCGGAGGCCCGGGGCCAGGTTGAACCCCAGCAGGGCGGCCTCAATGGGAATGGTACCCGACCCGCACAGGGGGTCGACCAGCTCCCGCTCCGGACGCCAGCGGGAAAGCTGCACCATGGCAGCGGCCAGGGTCTCCTTCAGCGGCGCGGCGGTGGGCCGCACCCGGTATCCCCGCTTGTGCAGCCCGGGGCCACTGGTGTCGATGGTAAGGGTCACCCGGTCCTTCAGCAGCGCCACCTCCACCGGAAAGACGGGCCCGGTCTCCGCAAACCACTGCTGGCGGTAGTGCTGCGCCATCTTCTCCACGATGGCTTTCTTGACAATGGCCTGGCAGGCCGGTACGCTGGCCAGCTGCGAGCGCACGGACTTCCCGCGCACCGGGAAGGCCCCCTGCCGGGGAATCCAGTCCGGCCACGGCAGCGCCCGGGTGCCTTCGAAGAGCTCCTCGAAGGTGCGGGCGCTGAACTCCCCCATTTTGAGCAACACCCGGTCGGCACTGCGCAACCAGAGATTGGCCCGGCAGACACCTTGGGGCGAGGAACGGAAGGTGACCCTGCCGTTCTCCACCTCCTGGTGGCTGAACCCCAGCTGTTGCAGCTCGCGCGCCACCACCGCCTCCACCCCGAAGGCAGCGGTGGCGACGAGTTCAATTCCTCCCGCCCCTTGCTCCGTCAACCTGCTCCTCCTCGTGCGTGACTGCCCTGCGTGCGTTCTCTGGCCCTCTCTGCGCTACCGACGCTCGCGGACCCCCCGCTGGCGGAAGTACTCCGCCAACTGCACCGCCTCTTCGCGGGCCAGGTCGTCCAATCCTGCCCGTGATTCCAGGTGGTGGCGCAGCTCATGCCAGATGGTGTCGCGCAGTTCTTTCTCCCAGGCTTCCAACGGCTGGTCGCCCAGCAAGGCGGCGAATGATCCATAGTAGAACACGATCATGCTGCCCAGCCACCCGTTCTCGATGTACTGCCCCAGCACCAGCAGCTCCCCGTCCCGCTTGACTTCCGGCAACACGGAGAACCCCCCGTTGAGCTCCCGGCACAATCGGGGCGGCACCTCGTCCACCAGGCGCCCGGTGAGCTCGCTGAACTCGTCCAGTGTCATCTTCATGCCGTCCGCAACCTCCCGCCCGGTGCTGCGCCACGTGCCGCCGGCCCGTTCGGCCGCCGGCAGGCCCGTTTCGCTACCGTAAGTATAGATGAGGTCCTCGCCCGCGGCAACCGCGCGGGCCGGCCGGGACGCGTTGACGGCACTGGCCGGCGGTGACATACTGGTGACAGCAGCAGCCTGCGCCGGCTGCGTCCTGCACACGGGAGGGATGGAGATGTCCACCGCCTACTGGGACACCCCTGGAGCCCACAACACGACGTCCACCCTGGAGCTGGCCGTGCGGCGGGCCCACCAACTGGCCATTGGCACCATCGTAGTGGCCTCCTGCACCGGGGAAACCTGCCGCGCCTTGTTGGGTTGTGGGCTCGGGCTGGTGTGCGTGACTCACCACGTGGGCTTTGCCGCGCCGGGGGAAGACGAGATGGACGCGGCCACCCGCGAGTACCTGACGGCGCAGGGGGTGCGCCTGCTCACTACCACCCACCTCTTCGCCGGGGTGGATCGGGCCCTGCGCAACCGCTTCGGCGGGGTGTATCCGGCCGAGATCATCGCCCAGACCCTGCGCATCTTCGGGCAGGGGGTCAAGGTGGCGGTGGAGATCTCCTGCATGGCCGCCGATGCGGGCCTCATTCCCCCGCACCAGGAAGTGGTGGCAGTGGCCGGCTCCGCCCACGGCGCCGACGCGGCCGTAGTGGTGGCCCCGGCACATTCCCACGCCTTCTTCGATACCCAGGTGCGCGAGATCATCTGCATGCCGCGCCTGAAGAGCTGACGCGCAACGGTCCTGGCCGGGGCAGCGCCTGCGCCCCTGGCGGGGCAGGATTCCGGAGCGGGGGACGAGAATACTTCACGAAGGCCCCGGCGGGGAAAAAAGAGGAGGGACGATGCCATGCGCGTGCGCGACTACATGAGCACCGACGTCAAGACCATTGGGCTCGATGCCAGCGTTCTGGATGCCTTTGCCCTGATGAACGAGAACAACATCCGGCGGCTGCCGGTAATGGACGGAGACAAGCTGGTGGGCATCGTGACCCTCAGCGACCTGGAAAACGTCCCCGCCAACCAGCCCACCACCCTGAGCTTCTTCGGCACCAGCTACCTGCTGGAGAAAACCCTCCTGCGCGACGTGCTGCCCAAGCACCAGGAGCTCATCACCATCCACCCCGACGACTACGTGGAGACTGCCGCCAGCCTGATGAAAAAGCACAAGATTTCCACGCTGCCGGTGGTTCTGGATGGCCGCCTGGTGGGCATCATCACCGAGAGCGACATCTTCGACGCCCTCATCCGCATCATGGGGGTCGACAGCCGGGGCACGCGCATCGACCTCAAGCTGGTCGACCGCCCTGGTGAGCTGGCCAAGGTGGCGACCATCATCAGCGACCTGGGGGGGAACATCGCCAACATCGTGCGCGTGGACCTGCCGGGCCGTGACGACGTCCACCTCATCCTGCGCATCACCTGCACTGACAGCCAGCGCATGGTCTCCGCGCTGAGGGAAAAGGGGTTCGAGATCGAGTCGGTCATCGTCAAGCCATGACGGCCCGACCCTCCCGACCGCACAGGAACGCGCCCCGGGGACCTGCATCCCCGGGGCGCGTGGCGTCTTGCCTGCTCACTCCAGCATCTTCTTCTTGCGCTCGAACTCTTCCTCGTCGATTTCGCCCCGCGCCAGGCGCTCCCTGAGGATCTCCATCGCCCTGTCGCTGGCAGCGCTCCTGCCAGGCTCGCTTCCCGCCCGCCTGGCCAGGACAACCACCAGGTAGATGACCCCCGCGATGACCAGCAGCCAGAAAAGGCCCATGAGCAGCATCCACCCCCCCACGTAGTAGCCAGGGGACCAGTAGTGCACGTGACCGCACCCCCTCCCTCACGCCGGGCGGCCGGGGGTCCCGTGGCCCCGGCCGCCGCTCCCTGCTTCCATCATACCTCACCGCAGAGCCGGACGGTCCCCTCGCCGGTGACCGTTCCCAGCACCAGGGGCCCGGGCTGCACCGGGCGGGCCTCGATGCGGTAGGCTGCCGCCACTGCGCGGCGGGCCGCCTCCGCCCGGCCCGGCTCGTTGAACGCCAGGTGGGCAAGGGGCTCGCCCGCCTCCACCCGGTCACCCAGCTTCCTGTCCAGTACCACCCCCACCGCGGGGTCGATGACGTCCCCCACCTTTTCGCGCCCGGCCCCCAGGCGCATGGCGGCCAACCCCACCGCTTCGGCGTCGATGGCTGCCACGTACCCCGTGCTGGGCGCCGGCACCGTTTCCCAATACCTG
>JARYMO010000180.1 GCA_029907055.1 Syntrophomonadaceae bacterium
CCGCCTGGCCACCCGCCCGGTGTACGACTTCCTGGCCTACCACGCGGTGGCGCAGCAACTGGCCTCCGGGGCGGGGCTGTCCGCCCTCGAGGCCCTGGACGGGCGGCCCTGGGGCTACCCGCTGCTGCTGGGCGGCCTCTACCGCCTGCTGGGGGTCAACCTGCTGTGGCCGCAGCTGCTGAACGTGCTCTTCTCGGCGCTGGCCATCATCTTCCTCTACCACATCGTGCGGCGGCTGGCCGAGCCGCGGCTGGCGGTGCTGGCCGCCCTGGTCTACGCCCTCTTCCCCTCCCAGGTACTGATGAACAACGTGGTGAACAGCGAGGTGGTGTTCATCGGCCTGGCCCTGGGCGGGGTGTACTACAGCCTGCGCTTCCTGGACACGCTGGCGGTGGGGGACCTGGTGGCCACCGGGGCGCTGCTCAGCCTGGCCCACCTCGTCCGCCCGGTGGGGGTGCTGTACCTGGCCGTCTTCCTGCTGGTGCTGCTGGTGCAGCAGGGGAGCCGCCCGCTGGACTACCTGAAGATGGCGGGGGTGGCGCTGCTCTCCTTCTACCTGGTGCTGGCGCCCTTGCTGGTGCTGAAGAGCGTGGCCTACGGCCGGCCGGTGTTCTGGGAGGGGGGCACCTTCGGCATCGTCTTCCTGATGGGCACCAACATGTACCACCAGGGCTTCTGGAACCAGGACGACTACGCCTACGTGCAGTCCCTCAAGCAGCAGTACGGCGGCGACATGGGCAAGGTCAACGACGCCGCCTTCGACGCGGCCTGGCGGCGCCTGCGGGCCAACTTTGCGCAGATCCGCGAGATGATGCCGGCCAAGGCCTACAAGATGTGGAGCATCGACACCTTCGCCTTCGACTGGGCCAACCGCGGCGGGCAGGACCAGTGGCTGGTGCAGGACGCCGATGCCCGCCGCTGGTACTACGGGGTCTCGCAAGCCTTCTGGGCCAGCCTCTGGCTGGGCCTGCTGGGCTTCCTGGTGGCCTTCCCCCTGCACCGCCACCGCGAGGTGAACTACCTGCTGCTGCTGTTCCTGGCCTTCTTCGGCCTGCACCTGCTCATCGAGATCCAGGGCCGCTACCACATGCACCTGGCCCCCCTGCTCATTGCCGTGGCGGCGGTGGGGATGGGGAGCCTGTGGGCGCTCAAGGAAAGGGAAGGGTGAGGCCATGCGCGGCCAGGCAGGAACCGCCCCGGTGAGCGGTGCCCACTGCCCGCGGGCCGCGGCGGTGCTGAAGCTGATGCGGCCCAAGCAGTGGATCAAGAACCTCTTCGTCTTCGGGCCGCTGGTGTTCTCGCTGCACCTCTTCCACCCCCCCTCGCTGCTGCGGACGGCGCTGTGCTTCGCCGCCTTCTCGCTCACGGCCAGCGGCCTGTACGCCATCAACGACGTGGCGGACGCCGACCAGGACCGCCTGCACCCTGTCAAGCGGCGGCGGCCGGTGGCGGCGGGACTTGTCTCCCCCGCCGCGGCGGTCACCCTGGGCATCCTCCTGCTGCTGGCGGGGATGGGGAGCGGGGCCCTGCTGGGCCGGGGGGTAGTGGCCGTGCTGGCCGGCTACGTGGGCCTCAACCTGTTCTACTCCTTCCGGGGCAAGCACCTGCCCATCGTGGACATCATGACCATCGCCGTCGACTTCGTGCTGCGGGTGCTGGCGGGCGCTCTGGCCATCGGGGTGGCGGCCTCGGCCTGGCTCATCGTGGCCACCTTCTTCCTGGCCACCCTCATCGCCATCGCCAAGCGCTACAACGAGATGAAGGTCCTGGAGGGGGACCCCGCCGCCCACCGCCAGGTGCTGGACTTCTACACCCCCACCCTGCTCAGCCAGCTGCTGTCCATCTCCGCCGGCGCCACCATCGTCTTCTACGCCCTCTACACCCTGGACGAGAAGGTGGTGGCCACCTTCGGCACCGCCGATCTCATCTACACCCTGCCCTTCGTGGTGTACGGGGTCTTCCACTACCTGTACCTGGTCTACCGGCGCGAGGAGGGCGGCGACCCCACGGAACTGGTGGCCCGCGACCTGCCCATGCTGGTCGACCTGGCCCTGTGGGCGCTGGCGGTGGTGCTCATCATCTACTGAGCGCGACGGGGGGGCCTCGCGCGGCGCGGGCGGGTGACAGGCGGACAACGGACTGCGGGCCAGATTCCACGCGGCCTTGACTCCGGCGCCAGTCCAGCCGACCCTCGGGAGGAGTATGCGTGAACGGCAAGTTCTACCTCATCCTGGCGGCAGCCATTGTCTTCAATGCTTTGGCCAACATCCTGCTCAAGATGGGCATGCAGGGGCGCACCGGCCTGCTGGCCGGCGGGGCCGGGCAGGCGCTGAAGTCCATCGCCCTCAACCCGCTGGCGGTGAGCGGCATCCTCTCCTTCGGCCTGGCCTTCGTCCTCTACAGCCTGGTGCTCACCCGCGTCAACCTGTCGGTGGCCTACCCGGTGATGACCAGCCTGGGCCTGGTCATCGTCAGCCTGGTCTCGGTGCTGCTCTTCCGCGAGCAGCTCAGCGCCCTGCAGGCGGGCGGCATCGCCCTCATCATCGTGGGGGTGTGGCTGGTGGCGGGGTGAGGAGCGGGGCACGTGCCGCTGGACCGGCCTGGTGACTGCCATCGCTGGGAACGGCAGGAATCGCGCGGCTGGCGTCGAATAGTGTAGGCAGGTCTCATTACGGTGGAGGGTAGACAATGAAAGCGATGATCATGGCAGCCGGGGCGGGGACCCGGCTGATGCCATTGACGGGCGACCGGCCCAAGCCCATGGTGCCCATGGCCAACCGGCCGCTGATGGAGCACACCCTGCAGCACCTGCGCCGCCACGGTGCGCACCGGCTCATCGCCAACCTGCACTACTACGGGGCGGCCATCCGTGACTACTTCGGCGATGGTGCGGCCTACGGGGTGGAGCTGCAGTACTCAGAGGAGGAGCAGCTGTGGGGCACCGCCGGCGGGGTGCGGCGCTGCGCCTGGTTCCTGGACGACACCTTCCTGGTGGTGAGCGGGGACGGCCTCACCGACATCGACCTCACCGGGCTGGTGCGGGCGCACCGGCGCCAGGGGGCCCTGGCCACCATTGCCCTCAAGGAAGTCGTGGAGGTGGAGCAGTACGGGGTGGTCATCACCGACGAGGACGGCCGCATCCGCGCCTTCCAGGAGAAACCCAGGCGGCAGGAGGCGCTGAGCTCGGTGGTCAACACCGGCATCTACGTCTTCGAGCCCGAGATCTTCGACTACATCCCCCGCGGCGAGTTCTACGACTTCGGCTCCCAGGTCTTCCCGCACCTGGTGCGGGACGGGGCCCCCTTCTACGGCCACGTGGTAGAGGGCTACTGGTGCGACGTGGGCACCATCGACGTCTACCGGCAGGCCCACTGCGATGTCCTGCACGGCTGCCTGGACTACGCCCCTGTCGGGCACCTGCTGCGGGGCGAGCTGGGGGCCCGCGTGCTGCTGGGCGAGGGGGTGGAGCTGGGACGGGGAGTGACCTTCAAGGGCTACGTGAGCCTGGGCCCTGATTGCCGGCTGGACGACGGCGTGCTGGTGGAGGACAGCGTCATCTGGGCCGGCAGCCTGCTGGAGCGCGGCTGCCAGGTGCGGGCCGCGGTCATCGGCGAGGGCTGCGTCATCGGCGCCGAGGCGGTCATCCGGCCGGGCGCGGTGGTGGGCAGCGCCTGCGCCGTGCGGGCCGGCACTCACCTTCCCCCCAACACCCGCATCTTCCGCCAGCCCCACCCCTGAAACAAGGGGACGCTCTTTTCGTTTCACCACTCCGCGGCGCGCGGACGCCTCGCTCCTCTTGTTCCTTTTCCGGCTGCAGACCGGGGCGTGCCTGCCCCCCTT
>JARYMO010000181.1 GCA_029907055.1 Syntrophomonadaceae bacterium
AGGGCAAGCAGGGGCGCTTCCGCCAGAACCTGCTGGGGAAGCGGGTGGACTACTCGGGGCGCTCGGTCATCGTGGTGGGTCCCAACCTCAAGATGCACGAGTGCGGGCTCCCCAAGGAAATGGCCCTGGAACTGTTCAAACCCTTCGTGATGAAGAAACTGGTCGACAGGGGCATCGCCTCCAACATCAAGAGTGCCAAGAAGATGGTCGAACGGGCCCGCGATGAGGTATGGGACATCCTGGACGACGTCATCAAGGAACACCCGGTGCTCCTGAACCGTGCTCCCACGCTGCACCGACTCGGCATCCAGGCCTTCGAGCCAGTACTGGTGGAAGGGCGGGCCCTGCAGATCCACCCCCTGGTCTGCACTGCCTACAACGCTGACTTCGACGGGGACCAGATGGCGGTGCACGTGCCGCTGTCGGCCGAGGCGCAAGCGGAGGCCCGGCTGCTGATGCTTTCCAGCAGCAACATCCTCAATCCCAAGGATGGGCGCCCGGTTGTCACTCCCACCCAGGACGTGGTCATCGGTTGCTACTACCTGACCTTGTCCCGGCCCGGGATGCGGGGCGAAGGGCGTCACTTCATATCCGATGCCGAGGCCCGCATGGCCTACGAGGTTGGTGACCTCCACCTGCACGCCCTCATCAATGTCAGGAGGAATGGGGAGAAGGTGGAGACGACCGTAGGCCGCATCATGTTTAACGAGATCATCCCTCCCGAACTGGGGTTCTTCAACCGGGTGATGGGGAAGAAAGAACTGGGGGACCTGGTCTACCGCTGCTACCGCAAGCTGGGCAACGAGGCCACCGCGCGCATGCTCGACGGTATCAAGCGACTGGGTTACGCGTTCGCCACCCGGGCCGGCATCTCGGTGGGCATCAAGGATTTCAAGACGCCCGAGGCCAAGCCCGCCATCCTGGAAAGGGCCGACCGCATGGTCGACCAGATTGAACAGCACTACCAGTCAGGGCTCATCACCGAGGAGGAGCGCCACGCGCAGGTGATCGACATCTGGAACGAGGCCACCGAGCAGGTGACGGAGGCCCTGAAACAGGAGCTCTCGGAGGACAACCCTGTCTACATGATGGCCACCTCGGGGGCCCGCGGAAATTTCCAGCAGATCCGCCAGCTGGCGGGCATGCGGGGGCTGATGGCCGACCCCTCCGGCAAGATCATCGACCTGCCCATCAAGGCCAACTTCCGTGAAGGACTGACGGTGCTGGAGTACTTCACGTCTACCCACGGGGCCCGCAAGGGGCTGGCCGACACCGCGCTGCGGACCGCCGACTCCGGCTACCTGACCAGGCGGCTGGTCGATGTATCCCAGGACGTCATCGTGCGCGAGCATGACTGTGGCACCTCGGACGGTGTGGTGGTGAGCCGTATCACCGAAGGCGGCGAGGTCATCGAGCGGTTGGACGAACGCATCGTGGGCCGGGTGGCTGCCGAACAGGTGGTCGATCCGCGCACGGGTGAAGTCCTGGTGGAGGAGAACCAGGAAATCGACGAGGACCTGGCAGAGCGCATCGTGGCCGCGGGCATTGAGAGAGTCACTATCCGTTCGGCGCTGACCTGCAAGACGCGCCACGGGGTGTGTCAGAAGTGCTACGGGCGCAACCTGGCCACCGGCTATCCGGTCGAGATCGGCGAGGCGGTGGGGATCCTGGCCGCCCAGTCCATCGGAGAACCAGGCACGCAGCTGACCATGCGCACCTTCCACACCGGCGGCGTGGCCGGGGACGACATCACCCGCGGCCTTCCCCGGGTCGAGGAGTTGTTCGAAGGCCGCAAACCCAAGGGGCAGGCAGTGGTCACCGAGGTGTCGGGGACGGTGCGCCTGGCGGATAACAAGGGACGCCGGGAGGTCGAGGTGCTGAATGCCGAGGGAGAAGTGGTGGCGAGTTACCCGGCCCACTACGGGTCGCGGCTCAAGGTGCAGGACGGCGACGTGGTGGAGCCCGGGGACGAACTCACTGAAGGTCCGCTGAACCCGCATGACATCCTGCGGACCAAGGGGGTCAGGGCGGTCCAGTCCTACCTGCTGCACGAGGTGCAGAAGGTCTATCGGCTGCAGGGGGTGGACATCAGCGACAAGCACATCGAGATCATGATCCGGCAGATGCTCAAGAAGGTCAAGGTGGAAGAAGCTGGCTCGACCAGCCTGCTGCCGGGTGCCTACGTGGACGTGGCTGATTTCGAGGAAGAGAACCGCAAGGTGCTGGAAGCGGGTGAGGGGTTGCCGGCGGTGGCCAAGCCGATGCTGCTGGGGATTACCAAGGCCTCGCTGAACACGGACTCCTTCCTGTCCGCGGCCTCCTTCCAGGAGACGACCAAGGTGCTGACCGAGGCGGCCATCAAGGGCAAGGTCGACGGACTCATCGGACTGAAGGAGAACGTCATCATCGGTAAGCTCATCCCGGCCGGCACCGGGTATGCCAGGTACCGCAACATCGGCATCGAAGTAGTGGACGGCCCGTCCCCGCAAGATTGACGCTCCTGGGGGCAAGTGCTACAATACTAAGGTGCGCCCGTCCGATCAGGAGCCGCGAATCGGTTGCTGCGTTGAAGAGGGGGTGCCCTGAATGTCGCTGGAAGCGCTGAAGAAGGCGAAGAAGGTGGTCGGCACCAAGCAGGTGACCAGGGCGGTGCAACAGGGTTCGGTGCACACGGTGTATGTCGCGATGGATGCAGACTGGCGGGTTGTCGGCCCGCTGCTCGAGCTCTGCCAACTGCACGGGGTGAAAGTGGAACGGCCGGAGACCATGGAGCAGCTGGGGAAGGCCTGCGGGCTGCAGGTGGCGGCGGCGTCCGCCGGGCTCATGAAAGGTTAGACCGGGGAGGAGGTGTTTGGGTGACAACGATCAACCAGCTGGTTCGCAAGGGCCGGGAGGAAATCCTCAAGAAGTCCACGGCCCCGGCCTTGAAGGGGAGTCCGCAGAAGCGGGGCGTGTGCACGCGGGTGTACACTACTACCCCCAAGAAGCCGAACTCGGCGTTGCGCAAGGTGGCGAGGGTGCGCCTGACCAACCAGATTGAAGTGACCGCCTACATTCCCGGCATCGGGCACAACCTGCAGGAACACTCGGTGGTGCTGATCCGGGGGGGGCGGGTCAAGGACCTGCCCGGGGTGCGCTATCATATTATCAGGGGAGCGCTCGATGCCTCCGGGGTGCAGAACCGCAACCAGGGCCGCTCCAAGTACGGGACGAAGCGTCCCAAGAAGGCCAAGAAGTAGAAAGGGAGGGACATCATGCCGAGGAAAGGGCCCGTCCCGAAACGCGACGTGCTGCCAGACCCCATCTACCACAACAAGGTGCTCACCAAGCTGGTGAACCAGATCATGTGGGATGGCAAGAAGAGCCTGGCCGAGAAAATCGTCTACGGCGCGTTCGACATCATCGAGAGGAAGACCGGCCGGGCCGGCATCGACGTGTTCGAAGAAGCCATCAAGAACGTCATGCCAGTTCTGGAGGTGCGCCCGCGGCGTGTCGGGGGTGCTAACTACCAGGTGCCGGTCGAGGTGCGCCCCGAGAGGCGGCAGACGCTGGCCATCCGCTGGCTGGTGAACTATGCCCGCAAGCGCGGCGAAAAGACCATGGAACAGCGCCTGGCCGGGGAACTGATGGACGCCGCCAGTGGCACCGGCGGTGCGGTGAAGAAGCGCGAGGACACCCACAAGATGGCGGAAGCCAACAAGGCGTTTGCCCACTATCGCTGGTAGAGGTCCCCATCGGGAGCGTTGGCATGAGCGAGCAACTCGACCTGACCAAAACACGCAATATCGGCATCATGGCTCACATCGACGCCGGCAAGACCACCACCACCG
>JARYMO010000182.1 GCA_029907055.1 Syntrophomonadaceae bacterium
CATCAAGATTACCGACTACCAGGAGATGGACGCCCGCGGCATCGACCGCTCCGCCATTGCCCGCAAGTTGTTGCAGGTGTATGTCCGCCAGGTCCTGGTGGACGGCTTTTTCCACGCCGACCCGCATCCCGGCAACCTGTTCGTGACCTTCGACGGCCGGGTAGCGATGGTGGACTTCGGGATGGTAGGCAGCATTGATGCCGACCTCAAACAGCAGCTGGTGGAGATGGCGGTGGCGCTGGTCAAGCGCGATTACCCGCGGGTCATCGCGCTGCTGCAGCGGATGGGGTTCCTGCGCGTCGATGCCGATACCGAGGTGGTGGGCAGAGCGGTGGCAGCGCTGGTGGAGGAAACGCTGGGAACCGGGCAGGGGCTGGGGGAGGCCGACCTCATGCGCCTGCTGGAGGACCTGGAAACCCTGCTCTACGAGCAGCCCTTCCAGCTGCCGGCGCGGTTCACGTTCCTGGGACGGGCGCTGGGAACCCTGTACGGGATATGTGTGGGGCTGGACCCCAATTTCAACTTCCTGGACGAAGCCCGCCCCTTCCTGGCCGAGTTCATGCCGCCGGCCAGCGAGAGCTTCTGGAAAGCGGCGCTGGGGAAGAGCGCCCTGCTGGCATCATCGTTGGTGGAGCTGCCTCCTTTGGCGGAACGGGTGCTCCAGCGTGCAGAGCGGGGTGACCTGGCCGTGAGAGTGTCGCTGCGCCCGCTGGCCGAGCAACTGGAGGCCAATACCCGGGCGCTGCAGGCCCTGGGCTGGGCCGTAGTGCTGGCAGCGCTACTGGTGGTGACCGTGCAGCTGGAGCTAAGCGGGATGCGGACGGAGGCCCGCCTCAGCCTGGCGGCGGCCGCAGCCTGTGGCTGGATGGCACTGAGCAGAAGGCGGTCGTCGTCGCGGCCCCGTCGGCGTCCTCCCCTCCACCCGCCTCCCGGTCTGCGCCGGAGGGGTTGACAACCGGTCACAGCACAAAGCCGGCCGCACGCAGAATGGTGCGCGCGTCTTCGTGGATGTCGTGCTTCAGCGCCGGGAGTTCTTGCGGGTGGGCCCAGCGGGCCTCACCTACGTCGTCCCCGGGGCGCAGTGTCCCAGCGGTTACCGTGGCCCAGAAGTCGATGTAGACCACGTGCAGCAGGACCCGGCCGGCAGAGCTCACGATGCGGTCAAAGGTGATGAGGTGAGGGCCAATCTCTACCTCCAGGCTGGTCTCCTCCCAGATTTCCCTCCTGGCCGCCTGTTGCAGGGTCTCGCCCGGGTTGAGCATTCCGCCGGGCAAGATCCAGCGGTCCTTCCAGTAGCTGGGGTAGTTGTGCTTGACCAGCAGCACTCTCCCCCGACTGTCCTGCACCAGCCCGCCGACGCCGATGCGCACTGCCTCCATGCCCATACCTCCCGCCATGCCCGAGTCATGTTCTCACTCTAGCAGATGGGCGCCCCCGATGCCAGTGACGGGGGTTTCCCGTTCCGCGTGCTGCACTGGGCATGGCGACAATCGCAGCCAGCATGTATAATTGAACATGAGTATCCGCAGACAACTCCACAGAGAGGGCTTCGTGCACCTGCCGCGCAGGCGGGTGACAGGGAAAGCGGTGCGAATCCGCTGCAGTTTATCCCCTACTGTATCCGGGACCAACCCCACACGGGCCACGGGCCGCCAGGGCCAGGAAGGCGTGGGAAGTAGGATGAACGGGAGCCAGGAGACCTGTCGAAGCCCGACCAGTCCGACTTCTGGGATAAGAAGGAGTAGCGGAGCGCATCTCGCTATTCAGTCGCCGGGGCCAGAAGAGTCTCGGCGATTTCGCGTTGTCTGCGGGTTTCCCCGGAATCGGGGGTGGCGAGAGCGCGCTGCGGGGAGGGGGTCCGTACATGGGATTGCTGGAGAGGACCATCGAGGCCGTTGGTGAACTGGACAGCCGCGCCATGGCGGCGGCCAGGGCTAGGCAGGACTCACTGACCAAGCCGCCCGGGAGCCTGGGGGTGCTGGAAGAACTGGCCGTGCGGGTGGCGGGCATCACCGGGCAGGCCATGCCTGCCGTGGCCGACAAGGCCATCATCACCATGGCCGCCGACCACGGGGTGGTGGCGGAAGGCGTGAGTGCCTGGCCGGCGGAGGTGACCCTGCAGATGGTGGGCAACTTCGTCGCTGGCGGGGCGGCCATCAACGTGCTGGCGCGGCACGCAGGGGCCAGGGTAGTGGTGGTCGACATGGGGGTGGCGACGCCCGTTCAGTGGGAGGGCGTGCGCAACTGCCGGGTGCGGGCAGGCACCGGCAATATCGCGGTGGGACCTGCCATGTCGCGGCAGGAGGCGGTCGCCTGCCTGGAGGCCGGCATCGCGGTGGCCAACGAGCAGATCGACGGGGGGGTTGGACTGCTTGGCACCGGCGACATGGGCATCGGCAACACCACCCCGAGCAGCGCCATCCTGGCCGCCCTGAGCGGGTTTTCCGCCGAACGCATCGTCGGGCGGGGAACCGGCATCGACGATACCTCCTGGCAGCGCAAGGTGCTGGCGGTGCAGAAAGCACTGGCGGTCAACCGCCCCGACCCCTGGGACGGAATTGACGTACTGGCCAAGGTGGGCGGACTGGAAATAGGGGGCCTGGCCGGCTGCATCCTGGGCGCGGCGGCGCGGAGGGTGCCCGTCATCATTGACGGCTTCATCTCTGGGGCGGCGGCGCTCATCGCCGCGCGCATCCAGCCCCGGGTGCGCGACTTCATGTTGGCCTCCCACCTCTCGGTGGAACCGGGTCACCGCGTGATGCTGGACCTGATGGGGCTGGAGCCCATCCTGAAGATGAACCTGCGGCTGGGCGAGGGCACGGGCGCAGCGCTGGCCATGACGTTGGTGGACGCTGCCCTGAAGATCCAGCGCGAGATGGCGACCTTTGAATCGGCGGGCGTGTCGCAGAAGTCATGAGGCGTCCACCGGCAGGGCAGAAGGAGGACACGACGCAATGAGGGCGAGAAGTAGAGGATGGCTGGCAATCCTGTTGGCGGCGGTGGTGCTGTGGGGAGGGGGATGCGGGGGAGGTCAGCCGGAGAAGCAGCTCCAGTCATCGCCTCCGGTGACCGATGACCGCGGTCGCACCGTCGAACTCCAAGAAGAGCCGCGCCGGCTGGTGTCGCTATCCCCTGCCCAGACGGAGATCCTTTTTGCCCTGGGCCTGGGGGACCGGGTGGTCGGGGTGACCGACTATTGCGACTGGCCCGAGGAAGCCAGGCGCAAGCCAAAGATAGGGGGGTTCTCCTCGCCCAACCTGGAAAAGGTGGTCGCCGCCAGGCCGGACCTGGTGGTGGGGAACAGCATGCACCTGGAGGCGGCGGACCAGCTCGAGAAGTTGGGCATCGCGGTCATCATCCTGGATCCCCACTCGGTGGAGGGGACACTCGACAGCATCGAGAAGCTGGGCCGGGTGACCGGGCGCAGCGAGGAGGCCGCCCAACTGCGCGCCGCCATTCAGGCTGACCTTGACGCGGTACGGCAGACGCTGGCCAAGGCCGGGAAATCAGAGCGCCCGCGGGTGTACTACGAGGTGTGGTACGGCCCGCTGATGACCGCTGGGCCCAACACGGTCATCGACGATGTCATCCGGCTGGCCGGGGGAGTGAACGTGGCCGCCGATGCGCAGGTCGAATACCCGGAGTACAGCGAGGAAGTGCTGCTGGCCAAGAACCCGCAGGTGATGATCCAGGGGTCCGCGCATGGCAGCAACCTGGCCTCCCCCCTGGCACAGGTAAGGGCCAGACCGGGATGGGCGGACCTGGACTGCGTCAAGAACGGACGGGTGT
>JARYMO010000183.1 GCA_029907055.1 Syntrophomonadaceae bacterium
ACCCGGCCCGAACCCGCCGCTTCGCCTTGCCCCGGGCCGTGCCCCCGGCCGCCTTCTTCAGCAGCTGGGCGAGGCTGTCCGAGCGCCCGGGCCGCACCAGGCTGTCATAACCGCCGGCCAACAGCCCCTCGGTGGCGCTCTGCGCCGTGCCCACTCCAGTGAACAGCACTGTCGGCACCTGCGCACCGCCCGGCCGTGCCTGCAGCGCGCTCAGCAACAGCAGGCTGGCAGCCTTGGTCATGCGCACGTCGATGAACACCAGGTCGAAGTCGTGGGCAGACAGGGCCTCCAGGCCTTCGCGCACCGAGTAACAGGTCACCACCTCGCCCCCGGCAGTCGGAAAGAGGTCGCCGGACGCGCTCCTGTCGCGGCTGTCCCTGTGCACTACCAGCACCCTCATGCTCCCTGCCCTCCTTCTCGACGCTCGGCTCCCGGCCTACTTGCCGGTCGCCTTCCTGACCTGCGTTCCTTCTGCCATGTCGTTGAAGCTCACGCAGAACTTGTAGCCTGACGGCGAGCGCACCACGATGAAGCGCCGCGTGATCTGCTCGACTACACCGCGGCTGTGCGGGCATTCCTTGGGCAGCTTGCCGCCGTTCCACTGGATCTCGATGTGGTCGCGGGGGTTCAGTTCAGCAACTTCCAACGGTTCAGCAATCATGGGATACCCTCCTTCTTCGTTGTGTAGCGCATGACCCCGCGCCGCCCGTGTGTCGGCGCGGCCCACCTGCTAGCTCAGTACCCGGTCCAGGTCCAGCAGCACCACGTCGTGATCCTCGACGCTGGCCACCCCCTGCACGTACTCGGTGTCGCCGTGGTCACCGCGAGCGCTGACCGCCCCCTGCGGCAGCCGCATCACGTCTTCCACCCGGTCCACCAGCAGACCGGCGTCAGCGGCCCCTACCCGTACTACCATCACCCGGCTCTGCTCGTCCGGCTGCGAGCTCTCCCGCTCCAGCCGGTGGCGAAGGTCGATGAGGGGGATGACCTTCGCTCCCACCCGCACCGTGCCCAGCACCCCGGGCACCTGCCAGGGCAACCGCCGTACCTGGGGCACCGAGATGATCTCCTGCACCCTGCCCATGTCGATGCCGTACTGGCAATCACCCAGGGAGAACACCACGGTCCACTCGTCCCGGCTCACCTGTCCCACCTGCCGTCCTACCTCCCTTCCACGCCTTCCAGGCATGCATGTTTGTGTTCGGCCTGCTGCAGCACGGCCACCAGTTCGCGGATGGCCACCGGCTTGACCAGGAACGCGCTGGCCCCCGACAGGCGGGCTTCTTCGGCCGCTTCCCGGTCGGCATGGGCGCTGAACAGGACCACGTCGACCTCCTCGGCCCGGCGTCGGCTCCGCACCCGGTGCAGCAGCTCCAGCCCGTCCATCTTGGGCATCCGTACGTCGGTCATCACCAGGTGGAAATGCTGGCGGTCAAAGGCGTCCAGCGCCTCGTGGCCATTGCCAGTCTCCACCACCCGGTGGCCGAAGTGGCGCATGAACTGGGCCATGCGGCGGCGGCTCTCGTGGTAGTCGTCAACCAGTAGGATATTCACAGGCGTCCCCTCCAGGCACCAGATTCTCTGCTCCGGGGCCGGCCCGGCCCACACCGCGCCGGCCTGACCTGTTAGTAATGCAAGATGCGTGCCAACGATGACCCCGGCGGCGGCCACCCGCTTTGCCGGCCGCCACGCCGGGGACCAGCAGCCCCACCGCGGGACAACAAGAAGGGGCGGAGGCCTGTCGGCCCCCGCCCCGATCGTCCAGATCCGTGCACGGATCTGGACACCTGTCGCGATACGCACACCCTTGCCGTCAGCGTTTCTCCTTCAACCGGCAGTACAGCGAACTGCGCGAAATCCCCAGGTACCTCGCCGTCTCCGTCTTGTTGCCGCCGTGCATCTCCAGCGCCCGCTTGACCACCAGGTCGGTGAATTCTTCGAGCGGGAAGCGGCCGGGAGGCAACACGAAGTCGGCAGGGTCCAACACCGGGGGATGGCCGGCGGCGGTGCCTGCCGCCACTACGCCCCGCTGTCCCTGCAGCGGGCCCAGGTGCTCCGGCCTCAGCTCGACGTCGTCGTACATCAGCACCACCCACTCGACGAGGTTCTTGAGCTCCCGCACGTTGCCCGGCCAGTCGTGCCGCTGGAGCAGGGCCGCCGCTTCCGGGCTGATGCTGCTCCAGCGCCGCCCCTTGTCGCGGGCGATCTCCACCAGGAACATCTGCGCCAGGGGCAGGATGTCCTCGGGGCGTTCGCGCAGCGGCGGTATGGTGATGCGGCCCACGTTGAGACGGTAGAAGAGGTCGCGCCGGAACCGCCCCTGTTCCACTTCGGCCTCGATGTTGGTGTTGGTTGCCCCGATGATACGCACGTCGGTGCTGAGCTTCTTGAGGCCCCCCACCCGGTAGAACTCCCGTTCCTGGATGACCCGCAGCAGCTTGGCCTGCAGGTCGACGGGGATCTCCGAGATCTCATCCAGGAACAGGGTTCCCCCCTGGGCCAGGTCCAGCTTGCCCTTCTGGCCCTTGGGCAGCCCCCCGGTGAAGGCACCACCCTCGTACCCGAACAGCTCGCTCTCGAACACGGTCGGGGCCAGCGCGGCGCAGTTCACCGCCACGAAGGGAGCGGTGACGCTGCCGTCCCCGTAGTGGATGCTACGTGCCACTACCTCCTTGCCGGTGCCGGTCTCCCCGCAGATGAGCACCGGCACGCTGCGGTCGGCGTGCAGTCGCCGGGCCTGCTCCATCACCTGCGCCATGGCAGGGGAGAACACCCCGATGCGACCCAGCCCCAGCACCTGGTAGTAGGCCTGCTTGAGGCGGGAGAGCTCCTGCACGGTCTCCTCGGTGGCGGCCCGCACCGCGTCCTCGAAGCGCCGGCTCAGCACCCGGTGCTCGCGCCTGAGGGCCTGGTGCTCCGCCACCCGCTCGGTGACCGCCACCAGTTCCTCGATGTTGACCGGCTTGAGCAGGTAGTCGTAGGCCCCGGCCCGCAGCGCTTCCACCGCCGTCTCCATGTCCCCGAAGGCGGTGACCAGGATGACGTCCATGTCCGGCCGCTCCAGGTCCTGGCGCAGGCGGCGCAGGAACTCCAGCCCGCTCATGCGCGGCATGCGGTTGTCGGTGAACACCAGGTGGAACTCCTGCTCGGCCACCAGCCGCAGGGCCTCTTCCCCGTCCCCGGCCTCCACCACGTGGTGCCCCAGCTGGGTGAGGAAGCGGGCTACGTACTGCCGACTGCGGACCTCGTCTTCGACCAGAAGGATGTTCATCGTCGCGGGTCTACTCCTTTTCCGGTCCCAGGGCCGGGAGTTCGATGCGGAAGGTGGCACCGCCCCATTCGTTGTTGCGGACGTCCACGTTGCCCCCGCTCCCGGACACGATGGACTGCACGATGGTCAGCCCCAGCCCCATCCCCTCGGAGTGCAGCTTGGTGGTGGTAAACGGCTCGAACAGGTGCTCCTTGGCTTCCTCCTCGATGCCGGTGGCGTTGTCCGCCACTTCCATCACCACCCAGCCCCCTTCCCGCCGGGTGGTGATTACCACTTCCCGCTCGGTGCGGGTCGACTCGTCGAAGGCCTGCATGGCGTTGACCAGCAGGTTGATGGCGATCTCTTCCATGCCGCGTTCGTTGCCCATCACTTCCGGCAGCTGGTGATCCAGCCGGGTCGAAACGCGGATGCCGCGGGCCGCCATCTGGCTGCCCAGCAGCGCCAGCGCCTCGCGCACCGCCCGGTTGAGGTCGCAGC
>JARYMO010000184.1 GCA_029907055.1 Syntrophomonadaceae bacterium
ACCCCGGGCTGACTGCTGCTCTCCGCCAGCGTCACCACCCGGTCGACGGTCAACTGCAGCTCGGCGTCCAGGGCCACGTCCTGCAGCCGGACCAGGGAGGAGCCGTCTGCCAGCGGTTCCACCACCACCCCGGCGGCGGGGCGCAGGAATACCACCCCCTGCTGCCGGGCCTGTGCACAGGCCTGGTCATCAGCGGCCGAGCGCACGGGAATATCATCGATGGCCAGCCACACCTGGTTCTCGCGTGCCAGTTCCCCCAGGGCCGGGAGGACTGCCTCGAAGGCGCCGGGCGTTACCCCCTGCAGCAGCACCAGCACCCGCAGGCCGGTGGTTCCCGCCAGGTCCAGGTCCAGGTGCTCCAGTGACAGCGGCGGCACCACCACCAGGGCGCCCACGGTGAACTCCTCGAGCTCGCCCTCGGGGGCGCGCAGTGTTACGTGGAAGCGGCCGACGTGACCAGTGACGGCCACCAGTTCCTGTCCCCAACGGGTGTCGGCGCGCAGCCCGGGGCAGGCAACACGCGGCGGCTGCCCGAAGGCCCACAGCACGGGGTGCCTCACGCCGAGGGTCCTGACCAGGGCCATCGCAGTCCCGTCATTGCCCCATACCAGCACCGCCGGGCTGACTGCAATATTCGCACTGACATCCATGAACCTTCTTTTCCCCCTGCGCACACGGCCTTGCGTCCCATTTCGCAATGCCATACGCCACGCAAACGTATATAATGAGATGATAAGGCAACCGCGAGGAGCTGGCAAGGTTCACGGCTTGGAGGCCGCGTGCGCGCCGCCGCTGCGGGGTAGCCGCGCCGGGAATGCATTCGATGGCGCCGGGCGGAACGGGCCGGGCCCTGCGGCGCGCGGTGTTCAATCGCGGCTTGGGTGCGACGAGGAGGTGGAGACATGGCGATCTGGCTGCACGAAGGGCACACCCCGGGGTACAGTGTGAACTGGGGCGTGACCGCGATTCTGCACCGTGAGATCACCCCCTTCCAGGAACTGGCCATCGTGGAGACCACCGAGTGGGGCAGGGCACTGGTGCTGGACGGTGTGCTGCAGACCACGGAGAAGGACGAGTTCATCTACCACGAGATGATGGCCCACGTGGCCATGTCCAGTCACCCCGACCCGCGTCGGGTGCTCATCGTGGGGGGCGGTGACGGCGGGGTGTTGCGCGAGGTGTTGAAGCACCCGCGGGTTGAGCGGGTTGACCTGGTAGAGATCGACCGTCGAGTGGTGGAGCTGTGCCGGGAGTTCCTGCCCGCCATCGCCTGCGGCTTTTCCGATGCCAGGGCTAACATTGTGATCGCCGATGGATTACAATACATAGAGGACTGCCGGGACCCGTACGACGTGCTCATCGTCGATTCCTCGGACCCGGTGGGCCCTGCCGAGGGGCTCTTCGGTGCCCGCTTCTACCGGCAGGCGGCGCGGGCGCTGAAGCCAGGGGGCATGATGGTGGCCCAGGCCGAGTCACCCACCTTCTTCCCGCAAGATTTCACGCGGGTGGCGGCGAATATGAGGCAGACCTTTCCCATTGCCCGCATCTACCTGGCCTGCGTGCCGACGTACGTGAGCGGCCACTGGGCGTTCGCCATTGGCTCGACGGTCCATGACCCCTGCGCGCCCGCGGCAACTGCGCCCCCCATCGCGGGGTTGCGGTACTACAGCCCGGAGGTGCACCGGGCGGCGTTCGTGTTGCCTCCCTACATCCGTGCCCTGCTGGCCGCGGAGGCGGGGGAGTGCGGCGAGCATCCGCTGCAGGATGGACCATGACGGCAGCATGGCAGGTCGCTGAGAAGTACAGTAGCACAGATGGGGGAGAGCACACGTGATCTGGAACAAGGAAATCGAATGCATGCCCCGCGAACGGCTGGAAGCCCTGCAGCTGGAAAGGCTCAAGCAGAGCGTGGCTCATGCCTACGAGCGGGTCCCGCACTACCGGAGGGCCTTCGATGCCGCCGGATTGGTGCCGGGAGACGTCAATTCCCTGGAGGACATCCGCCGCCTGCCCTTCACGGTCAAGGACGACCTGCGGGACAACTACCCCTACGGCATGTTTGCCGTTCCCCTCAACCAGGTGGTGAGGCTGCATGCCTCGTCGGGGACCACGGGGCGGCTGACGGTGGTGGGGTACACGCGCCGGGACCTGGAGAACTGGAGTGAGGTGGTCGCCCGCTTCATCACCATGGCCGGGGTGACGGCCGACGACGTGGCCCAGATTTCCTTCGGCTACGGCCTGTTCACCGGTGCCCTGGGTTTGCACTACGGCCTGGAACGGGTGGGGGCCACGGTCATCCCTATCTCCGGCGGGAACAGTGAGCGGCAGGTGATGGTGATGAAGGATTTCGGGACCACGGCGCTCATCTCCACCCCCACCTACGCGCTGCACCTGGCGGAGGTAGCAGAAGAGATGGGAATTGACCCGCGCCGGGACCTCAAGGTGCGGGTGGGACTGTTCGGCGGCGAGGCCTTTTCGGAGGAGTACCGGCGAGAAATCCAGAACCGGTGGGGTATGCTGGCCACTGATAACTATGGCCTGAGCGAGGTGGGAGGACCGGGCGTGTCCGGCGAGTGCGAGCTGCTGTGCGGCCAGCACGTGGCGGAGGACCACTACCTGCTGGAAATCCTGGACCCCACCACCCTGGAGCCGGTCCCCGAGGGGCAGGAGGGGGAAGTGGTCATCACCACCCTCACCCGCGAGGCGCTGCCGGTCATCCGCTACCGCACCAAGGACATCAGTTCCCTCACCAGGGAGCCCTGTGCCTGCGGTCGCACCACGGCCAGGTTGAGCAAGATCACCGGCCGCACGGACGACATGCTCATCATCAGGGGGGTCAACGTGTTCCCCTCCCAGATCGAGAGTGTACTGGTGAACATCGAGGGCCTGGCCCCGCACTACCAGATCGTGGTCACGCGCAAGGGATACCTGGACGAAATGGAAATCCAGGTGGAAGTGACCGAGAGCATCTTCTCCGACGAGTATCGCAAGCTGGAGGCCATCGAGGAGAGGCTCCGGCAGCAGCTGTTCAAGGTGCTGGCCATCAGGCCCAGGATCAAGCTGGTGGAGCCCAAGAGCATCGAGCGCACCGCGGGCAAGGCCAAGCGGGTAATAGACTTGAGGAAGTAGGGGAGAGCAGGGCATGAAGAGGCTGATGATCGGCAACGAAGCTATTGCACAGGGGGCCTGGGAGGCCGGGGCCACGGTGGCGGCCGCCTACCCGGGGACTCCCAGCACGGAAATCCTGGAGTTCTTCGCGCGATACCCGCAGGTCTACGCCGAGTGGGCCCCCAACGAGAAGGTGGCCCTGGAGGTGGGGGCGGGGGCCAGCCTGGGCGGAGCCCGCACCCTGGTGGCGATGAAACACGTGGGGGTCAACGTGGCTGCCGACCCCCTGTTCACCCTCTCCTACACGGGGGTCAACGCCGGGTTGGTGCTGATCTCTGCCGATGACCCGGGTATGCACTCTTCCCAGAACGAGCAGGACAACCGGGGCTACGGCCGCTTTGCCAAGCTGCCGGTGCTGGAGCCGTCCGACAGCCAGGAGGCCCGGGACTTCGTGAAGCTGGCCTTCGAGCTGAGCGAGCGCTTCGACACGCCGGTCATGGTCCGCCTCACCACCCGCATCGCCCACTCGCAGAGCCTGGTGGAAGTCGGCGAACGGGAAGCGGTGGAACTGAAGCCCTACGCCAAGGACGCTGCCAAGTACGTGATGCTGCCCGGCAACGCCCGCCTGCGTCA
>JARYMO010000185.1 GCA_029907055.1 Syntrophomonadaceae bacterium
CACGTAGTCATCGGCCCCGATCTCCAGGCCCAGCACGCGGTCGATCTCCTCGTCGCGGGCGGTGAGCATGATGACCGGGATGTCGACCTTGTCCTGGCGCAGACGACGGCACACTTCCAGCCCGTCCAGCCCTGGCAGCATGACGTCCAGGATGATGAGGTCAGGCGCCTCGCTCCGGGCACGGGCCAGGGCCTCCAGTCCGTCCCTGACCGGGATGACCTCGTAGCCCTCGCGCTGCAGGTTGTGGGCGATGAGTTTGACCAGCGACTCTTCGTCGTCTACCACCATGATGCGCGTCCTCATGAGCTCGTGGACTCACCCCCGCTGTCGCTGCCTGTCGGAGCTGACTGACCGTGGCCTTCTAGTGGCCTTCTCTCTACTACTATAATGGTAGCATAGGCTTGCCTCAGCTTTGCGTTGCCGGGGCAACAATTTACCGGTGCTTTACATTGCCTGAACACTCTTCGCGCCGCAAGGCGAGGAGTCAGGAGATACGATGGCGGCACCGCCGCGACAGCGCCAGAGGTTTGCCTCTCCAGACCGTGCTCGCTGTCGTGACCCGACGCACGTTGGAGGCGCCGGGGCCGCCACCGGCGCAGGGCCGCGCGCCCTGGACTGGAAAGGACCTTCCACGAGGAGGTGCAGTCGAATGGACAGCGGCAACAACTCCCGGTCTGAACCTTCCCCGCCCCGGAGCTGGTATGACTGGTACCACCAGGTGGTGTTGCCGGCCGCCGCTGCCCGCGGTGACGCCGTCCTGGCTGAGCAGGCGCGCAGAGTCGGGGCGGCCCTGGCGGAGACCAACTGGCAGCCAGGGGCGCTGACTGCCCTCAGCATGGACGAGTTCGCCGACCGCTTTTCCCTGCCTCGTTGCCGCTAGTCCACGTTTCCTCCCAGGCCCTGGCTGTGCAGCCCGAGCCCTCCGGGTCCGGGCGCCAGGAATAACCCCACCTGGTCCTGGCGCGCTGCGCCGCCTGCCCGTCCTCTGCCCCTTGATTTTTTCAAGATATTTGAATGCTCCGCACGGAGGTGCAACCGGATCGATACGCGCTCCTTACAATGGTCCGTTAGCATGGGGGCAGGAGCAGTGCAAGGCCCAGCGCCACCGACGCCGGGCGCTCTCCCGGACCAGCCACCCGGCGGGCCGGGGCGAACATGGGGAGGCGGTCATTCACATGGCAGCAACGGCAGGCAGCCGCACCATCGACTGGCTGCGCACGGGCAGCCAGCCCTTGCAGCGCGCGGTAATCAAGGATTTCTGCACGCATCGCGTGCTTACCCAGGGGGCCATCGGGCTCTTGCGGAAGCAGGGCCTGCACCGCGTCGCTGACCTGGTCGAGCCTCACGCAGACGCCCTGCACCGGGGCAGCGCCTGGGCCGACAGCGGGTGGCGCTGCGCCCACCACTATTTCGACCCCCACCGCGGCAGGGGCTTGCGCGGCTGGTCCTCGGCCCTGGAAGTCTGCCGGAGCAGTTTCGCCGACGCCTGCGCCTGCTACCGCCAGGGTTCGCACGACCAGGCCTTCTTCCGCCTGGGGGAGGCGGTCCACCTCCTGCAGGACGTCTGTGTGCCCCACCACGCTCGCAACACGGCCTTTCACGGGCACCAGAGGTTCGAGGCCTGGGCCGAGCGTCACGTCCATGCCTACCCCGCCACCACCGTCCTGCACGTGGCCGACCGTGAAGTCGGGGGCTGGATTGAACACAATGCCCGGGTGGCCTACGAATGCTACCCCCTGGTAGAAGGCCACTCCCTCGAGGGCTACGCCGCGGCGGGAGCTCTGTTGCTGCCGCTGGCCCAGTCCAGCACGGCCGGTTTCCTGGCTATGTTTGCCAGGCTGGTCCAAGCGGAGCCGCTCCCTGCCCCTGCCGGCCTCCAGGGCCTGCCCGCGGCGCGCAAGACCGGCTGAAGGGCCAACCTGCGTTCACGGTTTGCACAATCTTTACCACGGCGCAACCTGCCGCCAACAGAACAGAGGTATACTGGGCCCATCAACGAGGGAGAGGGAACGCGGCCGCTTCTCCGGCTGCGGGGCTGAAAGGGGTGCGCCTATGAATGACCTGGTGCTGGTAGCCCACAGTGACCCGGCCATGGTGCAGATCATCGTGCGGGCGCTGCACAAGGAACGCTACGATACCATTGCCGCGCTGGGGGGTGAAGAGGCCTGGAACAAGGTGCGGACCAGGCACCCGCGACTGGCGGTGTTCCAGTCTGCCCTGCCCGGCATCAGTGGGTGGGAGTTGTGCCACCGTCTGCGGCTGATGGGCAACCGCATGCCGGTAATCGTCCTGATCGACGAGGATGAGCCTGCGCGCGCCGAGGCGGTGGCGTACGGCGGCGAGGCAGATATGATCATGGCCGAGCCGCTGGATGTGCGCCACCTGGTCACCCACGTGCGCTCGCTGACCGGCGCTCCGCCTGGCGGGGGGCGCCGCCGGCGGCGTACCCTGCGGGCTGGCGCGCTGACGGTCGACGTCGACCGCTACGAGGCCGTGTTGGACGGGGTTCCACTGGCGCTCACCCGCAAGGAGTTCGAGCTGCTCGGCCTGCTGCTGGCCAACAAGGGCAAGGTCATGAAGCGCAGCCTGTTGCTGCAGGCGCTGTGGGGCCGGGACGATGCCGGCCACACCCGCGTCCTCGATGTCCACATCTGCAAGCTGCGCAACAAGATGTCTGCCGCCGGAGCCGGTTCCGTTTCCATCGACACCGTCAGGGGGGTGGGCTATCGCCTGGACGAGCGGACGCCGGCGCTCAAGCCGTGATTTACCGAATGTTTACATGGCGGCAACGAAATCCTGCCGGAACGGCAATCGCGCCCTTACACCGGTGGCGGATAATGGACCCGGAGGCTCCGGGTAACGCATCAACAACAACAAGGAGGGTGTACCACAGTGAAGAGTAGACTGGCGAAGATCATCATGGTAGCGGCGACCCTGGTGCTGCTGGCGGCCATGGCTGCCGGGTGCGGCACCCAGCCGGCGGAAGAGCCGGCCAAGGAACCGGCAACACCGGCCCTTTCAGGCTCCCTGACCATTGCGGGTTCCACCTCGGTGCAGCCCTTCTCTGAAGTCCTGGCCGAGGAGTTCACCGCCAAGTACCCCGAAGTGAAGATCAACGTGCAGGGTGGCGGCTCCACCCAGGGCATCGAGGCGGCCAAAACCGGGGTGGCGGACATTGGCGCTTCCTCCCGGGAGCTGAAGCCGGAAGAGAAAGGCCTCAAGGAGTTTGTCATCGCCCGTGACGGCATCGCCGTGGTAGTGAACCCGGCCAACAAGGTGGACGGCCTCACCGCTGCCCAGATCAAGGACATCTTCCTCGGCAAGATCACCAACTGGAAGGACGTGGGCGGAGCGGACGCCGCCATCACGCTGGTCAGCCGCGAAGAGGGTTCGGGCACCCGCGACGGCTTCGAGGCCCTGGTCATGAACAAGGAGCCCGTCAGTGACAAGGCCGTGGTGGCCAACTCCACCGGCGCGGTCAAGACCACGGTGGCCGGCGACGTCAACGCCATCGGCTACATGTCGATGGCCAGCCTGGACAAGTCGGTCAAGGCGCTGGCGGTCGACGGGGTGGCTCCCTCGGCCAAGACCGTCCTGGACGGCAGCTACAAGGTCTCGCGCCCGTTCATCTACCTGACCAAGGAAGAACCGACCGGAGTGGCCAAGGCCTTCATCGACTTCGTGCTGAGCGACGAGGGACAGGC
>JARYMO010000186.1 GCA_029907055.1 Syntrophomonadaceae bacterium
AGGCCCGCGCGGGGGATGGGCCGCTGGCGGCCGGACGCGCGCGGGGCAGTGGTGAAGCGAGAGAGGAGGATTGCCATGGCAGTGAAGGTAGGCATCAACGGGTTCGGGCGTATCGGCCGCCTGGTCACCCGCGTGGCGGCGCTGCGCGACGACATCGAGGTTGTGGCGGTGAACGACCTGGGGGACGTGGAGGTGTCCGCCCACCTCTTCCGCTTCGATTCGGTGCACGGGACCTTCCCCGGCACGGTGGAGGTGGAAGGGGATAGACTGCTCATCAACGGGCGCCCGGTGACCTTCTTCTCGCAGGCGGACCCGGCCAGGATCCCCTGGGGAGACCAGGGGGTGGAGGTGGTGGTGGAGGGCACCGGACGATTCACCGACCGCTCCAAGGCGGCTGCCCACCTGGCGGGCGGGGCCAGGAAGGTGGTCATCACGGCACCGGCCAAGGACGCCGACCTGACGGTCGTCATGGGAGTCAACCACGAGGCCTACGATCCGGCGCGGCACCACGTCATCTCCAACGCCTCCTGCACCACCAACTGCCTGGCGCCGATGGCCAAGGTGGTGAGCGACACCTTCGGCATCGTCAAGGGGCTGATGACGACCATCCATTCCTACACCAACGACCAGCGGCTGCTGGACCTGGCCCACGACGACCTCAGGCGGGCGCGGGCGGCCGGCCTGTCCATGGTCCCCACCACCACTGGCGCGGCCAAGGCCATCGGGCTGGTAATCCCCGAGCTGTCCGGCAAGCTGAACGGCCTGTCGGTGAGAGTGCCCACCCCCAACGTCTCGCTCACCGACCTGGTGGTGGAAACGGAGAAGCCGGTCAGCGCGGAGAGCATCAACCAGGCCATGCGCGAGGCGGCCGAGGGCCCCTACCGCGGCATCATCGAGTACTGCGCGCTGCCGCTGGTGTCGCGCGACTTCAACGGCAACCCGCATTCCTGCATCTTCGACGCCCTCTCCACCATGGTGATGGGCGACACCATGGCCAAGCTGGTGGCCTGGTACGACAACGAGTGGGGATACTCGACCCGGGTGGTGGACGTGGTGGCGCTGCTCGCGGCACGAGGGATATAGTGCAAAGGAGTGAGACGATGCGAAGCCTGCAGAGCATGGACGTGCAGGGCAAACGGGTACTGGTCAGGGTCGATTTCAACGTCCCGACCGACAAGCAGGGGGCGATCATCGACGACAACAAGATGAGGGCGGCCCTGCCCACCATCCGCTACCTGCTGGAGCAGGGGGCGAAAGTCATCCTGATGAGCCACCTGGGGCGCCCCGACGGCAAGGTCGTGGACCGTTACCGCCTGGATACGGTGGCCCGCCACCTGGGCCTGCTGCTGCAGCAACCGGTGCGCAAGCTCGATGACTGCATTGGGCCCGAGGTGCAGGCGGCGGTAGCCGCCATGCAGCCGGGCGAGGTCATCATGCTGGAGAACGTGCGCTTTCACCCGGAGGAGGAGGACAACGACCCCGAGTTCGCCGCGCAGCTGGCCTCGCTGGGGGACATCTACGTCAATGACGCGTTCGGCACCGCGCACCGGGCGCACGCTTCCACCGCCGGGGTGGCCCGCTACCTCCCCTGCGCGGCCGGACTGCTGATGGAGCGCGAGCTGTCCATGCTGCGCCGGGTGCTGGAGAACCCGGAAAAGCCCCGCGTGGCCATCGTCGGCGGGGCCAAGGTGTCCGACAAGCTGGCACTGCTGGAGAACCTGCTCTCCCGCACCGACGTCATCATCATCGGCGGGGGCATGGCCAACACCTTCCTGCGCGCGCAGGGACACGGGGTGGGGGACTCGCTGTGCGAGGAAGGACTGGTGGACTTCGCCGCCCGCATCCTGCAGGAGGCCGAGGCGGCGGGGGTCCGCATCCTGTTGCCGGTGGACGTGGTCATCGCCGACCGCATGGCGGCGGACGCCGAGAGCCGGGTGGTGGCGGTCGGCGAGGTGCCGGCGGGCTGGATGATACTGGACATAGGGCCGGAGACGGTGCGGGTGTTCGGCGAGGCCATCCGTGCCGCCCGCACCATCATCTGGAACGGCCCCATGGGGGTATACGAGTTCGCGCGCTTCGCCGCCGGCACCGAGGGGGTGGCGCGTGCGGTGGCGGACTCCGAGGGGGTGAGCGTGGTGGGGGGCGGCGATTCCTTGGCCACCATCTATCGCCTGGGACTGGAGAACCGCATCACCCACATCTCCACCGGGGGCGGGGCGACGCTGGAGTTTCTGGAGGGCAAGGTGCTGCCGGGAGTGGCCAGCTGCGAGCAGTCATGAGCGGCCGGGCAGTGCGCAAGATCATCGCCGCCAACTGGAAGATGAACAAGACGGTGGCCGAGGCGCTGGCCTTTGCCGACGAGTTTGCCGCCCTGTGGAGCGGTCAGGGTGGGGTGGAGGTCGTCATCTGCCCCCCTTTCACCGCCCTCTACCCGCTGGGCCAGCGCCTGCAGGGCAGCGGGCTACTGCTGGGGGCGCAGGACCTCTTCTGGGAGGAGCGGGGGGCGTTCACCGGCGAGGTGGCGGCCTTCATGCTGAGGGAAGCGGGGGCCAGCCACGTCATCGTCGGCCACTCCGAGCGGCGCCACCTGTTGGGAGAGAGCGACGCCGACGTGCGGCGCAAGCTGCAGCGGGCCCTGCAGGAGGGGCTGTACCCCATCCTGTGCGTGGGAGAGACGCTGCCGCAGCGCGAGGGCGGAGAGGCAGAAGCGGTGGTGTGCGCCCAGTTGCGGGCGGCCCTGCAGGGGTGCCCCCCGTCGCCGGCGCGGCTGCTGGTGGCCTACGAGCCGGTGTGGGCCATCGGCACCGGCCGCAACGCGGAACCGGCCGATGCGCGGCACATGGCCCTGGTCATCCGGCGGGAACTGGAGTCCCTGCTGGGCCGCGCCGGGGCCGAGGTGCGGGTGCTGTACGGGGGCAGCGTGACGCCGGACAACGTGGCCGGCTACACGGGAATGGTGGAGATGGACGGGGCCCTGGTAGGGGGAGCCAGCCTGCGGCCGGAGTCCCTGGCCGCCATCGTCCGGCGCACGGAGGAGGCAGGACATGCGACCTAGACCGCTGATGCTGCTGGTGCTTGACGGGTGGGGGCTGGCCCCGCCAGGGCCGGGCAATGCCACCACCCTGGCCGAACCGGCCAACTTCCAGCGCCTGCGGGCGCAGTACCCCTTCACCACCCTGGAGGCCTCGGGACGGGCGGTGGGGCTCCCCGCCGGGCAGATGGGCAATTCCGAGGTGGGGCACCTCAATATCGGCGCGGGGAGGGTGGTGTACCAGGAGATCACCCGCATCAGCGAGGCCATCGAGGACGGCTCCTTCTTCGCCAACCCGGTGCTGACCGCGGCGGTAGCGGCGGCCAGGGAGGGCGGCGGCAGCCTGCACCTGATGGGACTGGTGTCCGATGGGGGGGTACACAGTCACCTGGACCACCTCTTCGCGCTGCTGGAGCTGTGCCGGCGCCTGCAGTGCCGGCAGGTGTTCGTGCACTGTTTCCTGGACGGCCGCGACGTGCCGCCCTCCAGCGCCCGCTCCTACCTGCAGGCGCTGGAGCGGCGCATGGCCGAGCTGGGGGTGGGGCGCATCGCTACCGTGATGGGGCGCTACTGGGCCATGGACCGGGACCGGCACTGGGACCGCAACCAGCGGGCCTACCGGGCCATGGTGCTGGGGGAAGGCGTCCGGGTGACGGCTGCGCTGGAGGCC
>JARYMO010000187.1 GCA_029907055.1 Syntrophomonadaceae bacterium
CGGGCGGTTCTTCCAGCGTCTTCAACAGCGCGTTGGCGGCTTCCAGCGAGAGCAGGTGGGCTTCCCTCATCACCACCACCCGCCTGCGCGCCGAGTGGGGGCGATAGGCCAGCCACTCTTCGACCCGCCGCACGTCATCGATACCGATGCGGCTCTTTTCTCTCTGCACCCAGAACAGGTCAGGATGGTACCCCCTGGCAACCCATTCCTGCCAGGCCGCCTGGTCGATCTCCAGCAACAGGCGGGCGAACTCCACGGCCACTCGCGCCTTACCCAGGGCGGGCGGACCGACCAGCAGGTAGGCGTGCGAAGGGATGCCGCCGCTGACCGCCTGCTGCACTTGGCGCCAGGCCTGCTCCTGGCCGGGCGCCGTCGCCTCCAGCGTGTATTCCACGGTGACCTCCTAGGCCATCAAGTCCACCAGCATCCCACGGACCTTGTCCAGTCGCTCGAGCACCTCTTCGGGCGGTCCAGCCTGCCTGGCCACCCGCTGCAGGAGTTCCTCAACCTCCTGGTCAACCCGCTGGACGCTGACCAGCAGCGACTGGGCTCCCTGCCTGGTCCAGCTCCTCTCCTGCTGCAACAGGTACGCGCGCTCGGTGGCCTCGGCCAGGAACTCCCGTACCAGCTGACGGTAGTACATCAGGTCCTGAACCGTGATCCGGACTCCCAGTTTCTCACGTTCACGGTCAATGGCCGCCAGCAACTCCTCCATCTGTCGCCGGTGGCCGGCTTCACGCTGGCCGCGCAGCTGACTGCCGAAGCCAGGGCCACCTGTCCCCTCCACCCGTCGTCCACGGTCCGGCGGGTCGAAGCGACCGACTCCCTTTCCCCTGTCAATGCGTACCATGTCCCCGCACCTGTAGCCGTGCCCTCACAATGGCCGCAATCTCCCTTCCCACTTCCTCCACGCACCTGGCCGCGTCCACCACCACCATGCGCTGTGGATTCTGGCGACTGAGCTCCAGGTACCCCTGGCGCACGCGCTCCAGGAACACCACTCCTTCTTGTTCCAGACGGTCGAGAGATGCCTCTGCTCTCCGTGCCAGTGCCACTTCGGCCGGCACGTCCAGCACGATTGTCAGGTCCGGCAGGGTGTTCTGCGCCGCCAGCCGGTTCAATTGCGTGAGAAACACCAGGTCCAACCCGCGGCCGTACCCCTGGTAGGCCAGGGTCGAGTCCAGGTAACGGTCTGCCGTCACCGCACAGCCCCTGGCCAGCGCGGGCGCGATGACCTCGTCCACCAGTTGTGCGCGCGCCGCGGCGTACAGGAAGGCCTCCGCCCGCGCTGACATCCCCTGGTTGCGAGAGTCCAGCAGCACCTCGCGAATGCGCTCTGACACCCTCGTGCCTCCCGGTTCGCGCACGGCCACCACTTCCAGCCCCTCTCCCTGCAGAAGGGCGCGCAGCGAACCCATGTGCGTGGTCTTGCCCGCGCCGTCTATGCCTTCCAGGCTCACGAAGAACCCTCGTCCCATCGGCTTTTCCTCCACCTGGCGGCGCCCTGCCGGCGCTCTCGCCACCTAGCGGATTACCTCGAGCGTCCGCAGGCTGGCATCCGTGGCTCCCTGTATCCGCCAGCCCATCCTGGCCGCTTCACGCACGTACTCCAGCGCCTCCCGCGATACCCGTTCCCCGGGCAGAATGCAGGGGATTCCCGGAGGGTACGGGGCAATCGCCTCCGCTGCGATGGCCCCCGCGGCCTCCTGCCAGGGCACGGCCACGCGGTCGGCGAAGAACGCCTCTCGTGGGGTCATTACCACTTCCCCCTCCGGGGGCAGTGCCTGCAGAGGGCGCCTCCTGCGACGCGCACCACCGGCGTACTGCCGCGAGATTTCCTCCATGCCCGCCACCAGCCGCCGCCAGTCCTCCGGCTGGTGGCACAGGGAGAACATGGCCAGCACGAATCCCGGCTGCGCCATCTCCACCTGCACTCCCCACCTCTCGCGCAGGAGCCGGGCCACCTGCAGGCCGTCAATCTCCAGCCCTTCGACTGCGATGACCACCTTGAGGGGATCCACCCCGGTGACTCCCGTCACCTGCGCCAGCTCTTCCTGCGGACAGCTCACCCCGGGGAGTCGGCGCAGCCGCTCCCGGCACCACTGTGCCCGCCGCAGGGCCTCCTCCAGCAGGGCCTCCCCGCGCAGCACCATCAGGCGTCGGGCCAGGTCCATGGAGGCCAGCAGGGGATACGACGGGCTGGTGGTGGTGACTGCGCTGTACGCCCTTTGCAGGCGGGTGCCCGGAAAAGCGCCGGCCGCCACGTGCAAGGCCGCCCCTTGCGTCAACACTGGCAGCGTCTTGTGCAGGCCCTGCACCGCGGCGGCACAACCCTGCTGCAAGGCCGGTTCGGGCAGGGCGGGGTGGAAACGGAAGTGCGCACCGTGCGCCTCATCTACCATCACCATCTTACCATACCTGCCGGCTACCCGCGCCACCGCCCTCAGGTCGCTGCAAGTACCGAAAAAGGTGGGGCTGGTGGCGAAGACCGCCGTGGCTTGAGGGTTCTCCTCCAGTCGCTGCTCCAGGGCCTCCAGGTCGAGGCCCACCACGATGCCCAGGTCGGGAACAATGCGCCCCGGGTAGTAGACCGGTCTGGCCCCGGACATCACCAGGCCGCTCCAGAAACTGCGGTGCGCGTAGCGCGGCACCAGCACCGGTCGCCCCTGCTGGCTGACTGTCAGCAGCAAGGCGTGGATGCCCGAGCTGGCCCCATTGACCAGGAAATAGCTGTGACCGGCTCCGAAGGCCCGGGCCAACAGCTCCAGCGCCTCCGCAATGGGCCCGTCTGGGCTATGCAGGTCGTCCAGTCCGGGCACCTCGGTGAAGTCCAGGCTTCCCACTGCCGCCAGTTCCGCCGCCTCGAAGCCAGCTCCCCCGCGGTGCCCGGGCATGTGCAGCAGGGCAGCACCCTCGTCCCGGTAGGAGCAAAGCGCCTCGTAGATGGGGGCCTTATGTTGATCCGGCGTGGCGAGCATCATTGCGTCGCTCCTCTTTCCGCGCTCTCCTGGTCCTGGCCTGGTTCAACCCTCACGCAGCCGTCCGTGTAGACAGGTTGCGCGCTCCCCTGCTTACTTCGCCGGCGAACCCCTCATCCCTGCACTCCTTTCCTGCCCCCCGTGACGCCCAGCAGGATTTTTCGCATCATTGTCGAAGTCCCCCGTAGGGTGAGAGAGGCCGGTGTCGCCAGGCCCGGCCCCCTGCCAGGGCAAGGACGGATCCGCGTCCCGTCGGTTAAGCGCCGGGGGGCCGCGAGGGATACCAACATACCGCGAAGAGGCCCCGCACGTTCAGTGCGGGGCCTCTCCTATGTATTCCTGGCAGCGACCTACTCTCCCACGTTTCCGCAGTACCATCGGCGCTGGAGGGCTTAACTGCCGTGTTCGGTATGGGAACGGGTGTTTCCCCTCCGCCATTGCCACCAGGAAAGCTGATTGCGTTGTCTGCGGCGCCCGACACCTCGAGCGCCCAAGGCTGATTCTCTCAAGACTGCACAAGAGAAGAGAGTTCAGAATGCGCCACCTGGTCAAGCCCTCGACCTATTAGTACCGGTCGGCTGAATGCATTACTGCACTTACACCCCCGGCCTATCTACCAGCTATTCTCGCTGGGGTCTTACCCCCTTGCGGGGTGGGAGAACTCATCTTGAGGTCGGCTTCGCGCTTAGATGCTTTCAGCGCTTATCCGTTCCAGA
>JARYMO010000188.1 GCA_029907055.1 Syntrophomonadaceae bacterium
GGTGGTGGTCGGGCGGGAAGACTGGACGGCCACCCCCGGGCGCGGCCAGGGGCAGGTGGAGGCCTACGCCGAAATGGCGGCTACCTTCCTGGGGTTCGTCCTGGTGTGGGCGGTGGTGCGCCTCCTCGCTCCGCGCCTGTGGACGATGCTGGGCGACGAGATCCGGGAACGCCCGCTGCGGACCCTGGTGGTGGGCTGCCTGCTGTTCGCCGGCATCCCCTTGCTGGCGGTGGTGCTGGGACTCACGGTGGTAGGGGCCCCGCTGGCCATGCTGATGGGGGGCGCCTACCTGGCGGCGCTGTACCTGAGCACGGTCATCGTGGCGGACCTGTTGGGCTCTCTGGTGGGCCGACGGCTGCTGCGCACGGCGGGCATCAATGCCTTCTGGCTGTTCCTGCTGGGGTTGTCCCTGGTGCTGCTGCTGGGGCGTGTGCCGCAGGCGGGGGCAGTGATGTCCCTGATGGTCATGTGGTGGGGGATGGGTTCACTGGCGGTGGCCGTGCTCAGGCGGCGAGGGGCACTGGGCTAGGTGCCGGCTGGTTTCCTCCATCAGTTGCGTGATGAGGTCGTGCACGGAAACGATGCGGTCGACCCGGTAGACGTTGGCGCCGGCGAAGGCGAACCCCTGGTCCAGCCGGCCCAGCTTGGCATTGATGAGCGCGTCCGCGATGCAGTAAGGGGCGGTGCGCGGGTCGCAGGGCCGCAAGCAGTTGTAGCGGCACTTGATCTTCTCCGGCTGGGTCTGCACCCGCTCCAGGAACTGGTTGTGAATGGCCCGTCCTGGCATGCCCACCGGGCTCCTGATAATCTCCACGTCCTCGGCCCGTGCGCGCAGGTAGGCCTGCTTGAACTCCTCGGCCGCATCGCATTCAAAGGTAGCCACGAAGCGGGTCCCCATCTGCACCCCGGCACAGCCCAGGCACAGGAAGCGGGCGATGTCTGCGCCGTCGTAGATTCCCCCCGCCGCGATAACCGGCACCGGGCGTCCGTACTTGTCCTCCAGCGGCCTGACCGCCTCCATGACTTCCACCACGATGTCTTCCAGTCTCACCGTTTCCGGGTGTTGCAGTTCCTCGAACGAAAACCCCAGGTGGCCTCCTGCCAGCGGACCTTCCACCACCACTGCGTCCGGGCAGTAGCGGAAGCGCGTGTCCCAGCGCTTGCCGATGAGCTGGATGGCCTTGGCCGAGGATACGATGGGCACGGCGGCGGTGTCGGAGTCGGCCACCAGTGCTGGCAGGCCCAGGGGGAGTCCAGCGCCCACGATTACGAGGTCAGCACCCGCAGCCACGGCCGTGCTCACCATTTCCTCGTAGTTGTTCAGGGCGACCATGACATTGACGCCGATGACCCCTTCGGGAGCCAGCTCGCGGGCGCGCAGGATCTCCGCGCGCAGGGCGCGCACGTTGGCTTCGCGCTTGTTCTCCCGGTAGTCGGGCTCGCTCATGCCGATTTCTACCGCCGAGATCACCCCCACCGCGCCCTCGCGGGCAACGGCCGACGCCAGCCCCGACAGCGATATCCCCACGCCCATGCCTCCCTGCACCAGCGGCAGGCGGGCAGTGTGTTTGCCGATGACCAGGTTGGGAATCTCCACGGTATCACCCGACCCCTTCGCCACGTATTCAGACATTTATTATAGGCCATGTGTGGTACGATGGAAAGGAAAATGTGGCGTTCTGCCGGTCCCGGGCGGCGGCCGGCGGGCAGGGGAGGGAGAGGACGTGGGGGCGACCGTGTACCTGGTGCGACACGGCGAGACGCACTGGAACCGCGAGCGCCGCTACCAGGGGTGGACGGACATCGGCCTCAATGAACGCGGGTGGCTGCAGGCGGCGGCCCTGGCCCGCCGGCTCCGTCCCCTGCGGCTGGCCGCCGTGTATGCCAGTGGCCTGCGGCGGGCGGTGGAAACGGCCCGGGCCATCGCCGAGCCCCGGCGCCTGCAGGTGCAGACCATGGCCTGCTTCCGGGAGATGCGCTTTGGCGACTGGGAGGGGCTGACGGCCGAGGAGATCCAGGAACGCTTTGGTGCCGCCACCTACGCCCTGTGGCTGCAGGACCCTTCCCGGGTTACCATACCGGGGGGAGAAACACTGGGCGAGCTGCAGCAGCGCACGGCGCGGGGGCTCGAAGCGCTGCTGGCCGCGCACCGGCAGCAGGAAATCCTGGTGGTGACGCACGGCGGCAACATCATGGCCCTCGGCTGCTACCTGGACGGGCGGCCGCTGGCCGATTTCTGGCGCTACTACCTGGACAACGGCCAGGTGGCCGTGGTGCGCGAGCAAGGCGGTCAACGGCGGCTGCAGGTCGTGTCTGCCGACCAGCTGGCCGGCCCGGGCGGGCCATGAGAACAGGGGGGAGCGCCGTGCCGGAGGCGAGCGCGGTGACCGTTGTCACCCTGCGCGCAGCGGCGCGCCGGGTGGAGGACATGCTGCGGGCGCGGGCCCGTGCGCACGGCATGGGACTGTCGGAAGCCCTGCTGCTGTACGGCCTGTGGTCGCACCAGGGGTGTGCCTCCCCGCCGCAGGTCGGCGCGGAGGTGATGCTCAGCCCCTCGGCGGTGCGGGCCGCCGGCGGCAGGCTGGAGCGCCGGGGGATGGTGGAGCGGCGCGCCGCCGCCGACGGTCGCCGCCGAGCGTGCCTGGCCCTGACGGAGCAGGGGGAGCGTCTCGCTGCCACGGTGGCAGATTTCTTCGTGGAAGTGGAGGGCTGGATGCGCGCACAGTTGTCGGAGGAGCAGCACCGGGTCCTGCTCCAGGGGCTGCTCCTGGCCGGCGACCCGCGGGGCTGGTGGCCATCGTAAGCGGGTGTCGCCGGAGCGCGAGGTGCGAGCAGGGAGGAGGGAGGAAGCGAGGATGCGGTACGTGCGCTTTGCCCACGCCGAGGGGGAAGGGTGGGGGCGGCTGGAGGGGGGCTCGGTGATCGAGCTGTCGGCTGCCGCCTACTGCGGAGGGACGGCCACCGGACGCGAGTACGCCCTGGGCGAGGTGCGGCTGCTGGCGCCGCTGCTGCCCAGCAAGGTGGTGTGCGTCGGCCTCAACTACCGGGACCACGCCGAGGAGCTCAACATGCCGCTGCCGGAAGAACCGACCCTTTTCCTCAAGCCCCCCTCGGCGGTCATCGGTCCCGGGCAGGCGATTGAATACCCGGCCATGAGCCGGCAGGTCGACTACGAGGCGGAACTGGCAGTGGTCATCGGCCACCGCCTGCGGGGTGCGGACGAACACGAGGCCGCGGAGGCCATCTTCGGGTACTGCTGCGCCAACGACGTCACTGCCCGCGACCTGCAGCGCCGCGACGGGCAGTGGACGAGGGCCAAGTCCTTCGATACCTTCTGCCCCCTGGGCCCGTGGATCGAGACCGCGGTGCGTGCTGATGACCTGGCCATCAGGGCGGTGGTCAATGGCAACGTGCGGCAGTCTTCGCGCACCAGCATGATGGTGTGGTCCCCGTCCCAGCTGGTGAGCTTCGTCTCCCGCATCATGACGCTGTTGCCGGGGGACGTCATCCTCACCGGCACCCCCTACGGGGTGGGGCAGCTCTACCCGGGAGACGAGGTCATCGTGGAGATCGAGGGCATCGGCCGCCTGCGCAACCGGGTGGAGCCGGCCCGCTAATTTGTTGCCGCCAGCCGTGTCAACGATCTGAGATAATGTCACCCTAATCGGTCTGAGAAAATGGCACTGGAT
>JARYMO010000189.1:0-693 GCA_029907055.1 Syntrophomonadaceae bacterium
GCGGCAACGACTTCTTCAACTGGCAGCCGGGCAAGATCTGGGGCTACAAGTACAATGACCAGAATGGCAACGGCAGCAAGGACACTGGCGAGCCGGGGCTGCAGGGGTGGACCATCAACCTGGGCGGTGACAAGACCGCCAGCACCACCACCAATGCGAACGGGTATTATGAGTTCACCAACCTGCCGGCGGGCAACTACACGCTGAGCGAAGTGCAGCAGGCGGGCTGGACGCAGACAGGGCCGGCCAACAACCTCATCAACGTCACCCTGACGGCGGGAGACACCTCCAGCGGCAACGACTTCTTCAACTGGCAGCCGGGCAAGATCTGGGGCTACAAGTACAACGACCAGAATGGCAACGGTAGCTGGGATGAAGGTGAGCCGGGGCTGCAGGGGTGGACCATCAACCTGGGCGGTGACAAGACAGCCAGCACCACCACTGGTAGCGACGGCTACTACGAGTTCCCCAACCTGCCGGCGGGGGACTACACGCTGAGCGAGGTGCAGCAGCAGGGGTGGACGCAGACCAACCCCGCGGGCAACCTCATCGAGGTGGAGTTGGACGCTGGGGAAGTCTCGGGGAACAACAACTTCTTCAACTGGCAGCCGGGCTGCATTGGCGGCTACAAGTGGAATGACCTTGACGGCGACGGCACGTGGGATGCGGGCGAGCCCGCCCTGAGCGGGTGGA
>JARYMO010000189.1:793-3631 GCA_029907055.1 Syntrophomonadaceae bacterium
CGCGGTGGCGCTGGACGCCGGCCAGCAGGTGGGCAACAGGAACTTCGGCAACTGGAAGCCGGGCTGCATCGGCGGCTACAAGTGGAACGACCTTGACGGCGACGGCACGTGGGATGCGGGCGAGCCCGCCCTGAGCGGGTGGACCATCAACCTGGGCGGTGCCAAGACCGCCAGCACCACCACCAATGCCAACGGCTACTACGAGTTCACCGGTCTGGGACCGGGCAACTACACGGTGAGCGAGGTCCTGCAGGCTGGCTGGACCCAGACCTGGCCGGTGGGCGGACAGTACGCGGTGGCGCTGGACGCCGGCCAGCAGGTGGGCAACAGGAACTTCGGCAACTGGCAGCCGCCAGTGTGCCGCGAGGAGACCGCCTGGGCGCAGGGAACCCTCATCGGGCGCAACACCGGCAAAGGGCAGGGCGGCGGCAACTGGGCCATGTACTTCACCTACTCGGAGGGCACGGTGACCAAGGACCTGCTGGCCGGCAAGACCGAGGACGTGGGCGACGTGACGGTGTACGTGTCGGGCAGCAACCTGGTGGTGGAGTACGCCACCACTGGTGGCTGGACGCTGACCAGCACGAGGCTCTACGTCGGCACCACCAAGCCGACCGCTTCCAACCCGGGCAGCTTCCCGTACAGCGAGAGCAACTACGGGCAGCGGATTTCGGACACCAGCGTGGTCTACACCATTCCGCTGAGCGAGTTCGGGACCTCCCGGCCGCTGTACATCGCGGCCCACGCCGTGGTCCAGAACTGCACGTGCCCATCCGCCTACTAGCGTAGACGGTTCCTGGTTCCTGGAGCCGCCTCCCCCGCGGGGGAGGCGGCCTCTTTGTGCCCTGCCGCGCCTCGCGGGAAACCGGGAAAGCGCTGGTGTTGCTGCCTTAAGTCAGGCGAAACGAAAAGAGCGTCCCCTTGTTCCAGGGGCGCGTGTATACCGGGACGCAGGAACGCCGATGTGGTAAGATAGTGGGAAATGTGAGCGGGATATCCGACTCCGGAGGAGGGTGCTGGGTGAAGACATTCAAGAAGGTGCTGGTGGCCAATCGGGGCGAGATCGCCATCCGGATCATTCGCGCCTGCCACGATTTGGGCATCCGCACGGTGTCGGTGTACTCCAAGGAGGACCGGCTGGGGCTGTTCCGCACCAAGTCGGACGAGTCCTACCTCATCGGCAACAACAAGGGCCCGGTGGAGGCCTACCTGAACATCGAGGAGATCGTGGACCTGGCGGTGAAGAAGGGCGTGGACGCCATCCACCCCGGCTACGGCTTCCTGGCCGAGAACCCCGAGTTCGCCGAGAAGTGCATCGAGAACGGCATCGAGTTCATCGGCCCCACGCCGGAGATGATGCGCCGGCTGGGGGACAAGATCCAGTCCAAGCTGCTGGCCCAGCGCATCGGGGTGGCCACCATCCCCGGGGTGGAGAAGCCCATCGCCTCCGACCGGGAAGCGCTGGAGTTCGCCCGCCGCTGCGGGTACCCGGTGATGCTCAAGGCCTCCGCCGGCGGCGGCGGCCGCGGCATGCGCATCGTCAGGAGCGAGAGCGAGCTGCTGAAGGAGTTCCACAGCGCCCAGAACGAGGCGCGCAAGGCCTTCGGCAGCGACGCCATCTTCATCGAGCGCTACCTGGAGAAGCCCAAGCACATCGAGGTGCAGGTGCTGGGCGACAACTACGGCAACATCGTGCACCTGTACGAGCGGGACTGCTCCATTCAGCGCCGCCACCAGAAGGTCATCGAGTTCACCCCCGCGCTGGCCATCGACGACCGCCAGCGCAAGGCCATCTGTGCCGACGCGGTGAAGATCGCCAGGGCGGTCAAGTATCGCAGCGCTGGCACGGTGGAGTTCCTGGTCGACCGGGAGGGCAACCACTACTTCATCGAGATGAACCCCCGCATCCAGGTGGAGCACACCGTGACGGAGATGGTGACCGGCATCGACATCGTGCAGTGCCAGTTGCTCATCGCCCAGGGCCACCGGCTGAACTCCCCCCAGGTGGGCATTCCCAACCAGCGCTCGGTCCAGGTGCGTGGGTACTCCATCCAGTGCCGGGTGACCACCGAGGACCCCATGAACAACTTCGCTCCCGACACCGGCAAGATCGACGTCTACCGCACCGGCTCCGGCTGCGGCATCCGCCTGGACGGCGGCAACGGCTACACCGGCTCGGTCATCACCCCCTACTACGACAGCCTGCTGGTGAAGATCATCACCCACTCCCGCACCTTCGAGGACGCCATCGCCAAGGCCAAGCGGGCCATCCGCGAGCTGGTGGTGAGCGGGGTGAAGACCAACGAGGCATTCCTGCTCAACGTGCTGTCCCACCCCACCTTCGCGCGCGGGGAGTGTGACACCGGCTTCATCGACTGCACGCCAGAGCTGTTCGACATCACCCCGCGGGAGGACCGCGAGGCCACCCTGCTGCGCTTCATCGGCGACAAGGTGGTCAACCAGGCCAAGGGGGTCAAGCCGGAGTACGACGTGCCGCGGGTGCCGCACGTGGACACCGCCGTGCGCCTGTCCGGGACCAAGCAGATCCTCGACCACTTCGGCCCGGAGGGGGTGGTGGACTGGATCCGCTCCCAGGACCGCCTGCTGCTCACCGACACCACCATGCGCGACGCCCACCAGTCGCTGATGGCCACCCGCATGCGGACGGTGGACATGCTGCGCATCGCCGAGGCCACTGCCTACCTGGGCAAGGACCTGTTCTCGCTGGAGATGTGGGGCGGGGCCACCTTCGACGTGGCCTACCGCTTCCTCAAGGAGAGCCCGTGGGAGCGCCTGGCGGGCCTGCGCGAGCGCATCCCCAACCTGCTGCTGCAGATG
>JARYMO010000190.1 GCA_029907055.1 Syntrophomonadaceae bacterium
GTCTGCTGGCGATTCCGGGCTGTCACCCCCGTCCATCATTCCCTGCATCTTGGTGGCTTCTTTCTTGTCCGGGTAGTAGAGGTAGGTGGTCTCGGTGTCGCCGTCCACGATGGTGACCACCCGTTCCCCGTTCACCGTCGACTCGGTGCGCATGTCCTTGCCCTGCAGCCACACGAGCATGGTCATCGACGAGTCCCCGGGGCCGGTCTGCACCATTTCGTAGGACATGCCCTCGACCCCGCGGCCCTTGGCCAGAATGTCCGCCAGCGAGGCCTCCTGCTCAGCCGGCTGGCTGGCCGATTCGTTCCCTGCCCCTGGCGTGCTGGCCTTTTCCTGGCTACTGCCACACCCCACGAGCCACAGGCCCAGCAGGGCGAACAGCACCAGTGCCACCAGCTTCCTCTGCCCTTTCCTCACATCTCTTCCCCCTTCCCCGGCGCGGGCCCAGGCCCAACGCCATCTTTCTCTCTCGGTTCGTCATCCTTGCACTCCATTCCTGCCTGGGAACGAAACACCGGTCTGATCGCGAAGCGCGGGGCCCCCCTCTGCCCCCGCCTCATCCCCGCCGCGCTCACCGTCCGCCGAAGCACTCCTGGATGGTGGCCTCGACCCTGGCCACGATGTCCTCGTATTCCCTGGCCTCGTTGAGGCGTTCGCGTCCCAGCCAGAAAAGCGGGCAGTGGTAGTTGTAGTTGTCGATGCGCTTGTTGACCTGTGCCAGGCGGGCCCTGGCGTCCTCCAGGAACCTGGCCTTCCTCTGCTCGAAGCGACGCCGGGAAGCCGGCGACATGCCATCCTGCGCCACCACCCGCACGTACTGCTGGAAGTGACGCACGAATTCCGCCAGTTCTGCCAGCCCCGCATCCACGTCCTTGCCCAGTTCCACCCAGTATGGCGCGTACCCGGCGTCCTTGAGGATCTTGTTGGCCATCCGCATCTCGGCCGGCTCGAACGGGTTCTCGTACAGGTTGAGCGGCTTGCCGAACCCCTCCAGGTTGTCGAAGGCGCCTTTCTCGCGGGCCTTGCGTATGCGCTCCTCCACCAGGTCCTCCACGCTGGCCATGTAGCGTGCCGTCTTGCGCACCTGCTGGGCTTTCACCATGATCTGCTCTTCCAGCGATTTCTCGCCCATGCTAGTCCTCCTTGTCCGCCGGGGGGAGTTCATCCAGGCTGGTCATCCCGAACACGCGCAAAAACTCGACAGTCGTGCCATACAAGGCCGGGCGCCCCGGCACCTCCTTGCGCCCCACCTCCGCCACCAGCCCCCGTGCGAGCAGGGAGGCCAGCGTCCGGTCCACCCGCACCCCCCTGACCGCCTCGATCTCGGCGCGGGTCACTGGTTGTCGGTACGCGACGACGGCCAGGGTCTCCAGGGCGGCCTGCGACAACCGCTTCTCCCCGGGTCCGAGAATCTTCTTCACGTAGGGAGCGTACTCCGGGCTGGTGCACATCAGGTAGCCCTGCCCGGAAGCGGCCACCAGCAGTCCAGACCCCTTTTCATTATACTCCAGCACCAGTTCGTCCAGCAGGGCCCTCACGTCAGGCGCGGCCATGTCCACGGCCTGGGCCAGCTCTTCCACCGTCAGCGGCCGCCCGGCGGCGAACAACATGGCTTCCAGGGCCGCACGTACCTCCCGGCGCATCAACATGGGATGTTCCTCCGCACTAGAGACACCCGGATTTCCCCCCGCAGGTGCTGTTGGACTGCCCGCACCCTTCCCGCCCGGATCAGCTCCAGCAGCGCCAGGAAAAAGGCCAGGGCCTCCCGCCGAGTGGCAGCAGTGGCGAACACCGCAGAAAAGGGCATACCCCGGGGATGCTCCCCCACCATCAGCACCAGCTCATTCATCTTGGCCGCCACGTCCACGTCGCCGCGGGGCACGACGTCCTCTCCCGGCCGCGCTTCCTGCCGTCGCCGCCACACGCTGCGGAACGCACGGCACAACTCCTGCACCGAAGCCCGGAGCGGCCAGTCCGGAGATTCCGGCAGCTCGCTGCACTCCCGATAGTAGACGCGCAGGGCCGCGCCCTGCTCCAGGGCTTCGAGCCGGCGGGCTGCCGCTTTCACCGCCTGGTACTCCAGCAGCCGCTGCACCAGTTCCGCCCGCGGGTCCTCCTCCCTTTCCGCTGCTGTCACCGCGGCATCCCGTGGGGGCCGGCGGGGAAAGAGCATCCGCGCCTTGATGTGCAGCAGCGTGGCCGCCATCACCAGGAAATCGGCCAGGTTGGCAATGTCCTCGTCCGGCGCTGCCTCCAGGTAGTCCAGGTATTGCTCGGTGATGAGCGCAATCGGGATGTCGTAAATGTCGACCTGGTTCTGGTCAATGAGATGCAGCAGCAGGTCCATGGGGCCTTCGAAGGCCTGAAGCCGCACCTGGTAGCGCATCAGGGCAGGATGCGCATGGCCTCGCGGACCGCCACCATGGTCTGGGAGGCAGCCGCCCGGCCACGGCGTGCGCCTTCCTCCAGCATGTCGGCCAGATCGTCCGGCCGGGCCGCGAGCTGCTGGCGCTTTTCCCACACGGGGCGCAGTCCTTCCACCAGCCGCTCGGCCAGCAGCGCCTTGCAGGCCACGCACCCGATTGCTCCCCGGCGGCATTCGTCCTCGATGCGGGGGACCTCCTGGGGGTTGAACAGCCCCTGGTAGGTGAACACCGTGCACACCTCGGGGTGCCCCGCATCTGTCTTGCGAATACGTGCCGGATCAGTGATCATCATCCGCACCTTGGACCGTATCTCCTCCGGGCTGTCCGTCAGCCCGATGTAGTTGTGGTAGCTCTTGCTCATCTTGCGCCCGTCGATGCCCGGCACCACCGGGACCGAGGACAGCAGTGCCTGGGGCTCGGGCAGCAGCCTGACGCCGTACAGGTAGTTGAACCGCCGCGCCACCTCCCGGCACAGTTCCAGGTGAGGGAGCTGATCTCTGCCCACCGGTACCGTGTCGGCCCGGTAGACCAGGATGTCGGCCGCCATCAGCAGCGGATAGCCCAGGAACCCGTACGTGGAGATGTCCTTGCCCTCGCGCCCCAGTTCCGCAATCTGCTCCTTGTAAGTCGGGCACCGTTCCAGCCACGACACCGGGGTCACCATGGACAACAGCAGGTGCAGCTCGGCATGCTCCTTGACCTGGGACTGGACGAAGATAGCGCTCCTGCCGGGGTCCAGGCCCACGCTCAACCAGTCGAGGAACATCTCGCGGACGTTCTCCTTGATGCCTTCCGTTTCGTCGAACGAGGTGGTGAGCGCGTGCCAGTCCACGATGACGAAGAAACAGCGGTATTCTTCCTGCAGCCTGACCCAGTTGTGCAGGACGCTCAGGTGCCCGATGTGCAGTCGGCCGGTCGGCCGCATCCCGCTCATTACCGTTCCTTTCATGCCTCCACTCCCTGCCCTTCGGTATTGGGGTCCCCTGCCCCGGGGGGTTTCTTGCCGGCGTTGGCCTACAGGATGGCCAGGCTCACCAAGCCGCTTACCGCCGCCAGGAAAGGATACAGTACCCAGCGCATGGCACCGGTGGCAATGAGCAGCACCAGCACCAGGGTACCGTAAGGCTCCAGCCGTGCCACCGCAGGGCCGGTGAGGCCCGGCAGCAGCGCTACCACCAGCTTGG
>JARYMO010000191.1 GCA_029907055.1 Syntrophomonadaceae bacterium
CCTCAGGGCATGCAGCAGGCCAAGGCTGTCCTTGCCCCCGGAAAGGCCGACCGCCACGCGGTCGCCGTCTTCGACCAGGGCGTGGCGGAGGTTGGCGCGTTTCACCTTGCGGAACAGTCGCCGCTCAAGCCCGGCCATGGCTGGGGTCGCTCTGCCGGTAGGCCTCTGCCAGCAGCGTCACCGGGTGCAGCACGGTCCCCTCCCGCCCGCTGCGGGACATGCCGTGGCGCAGCTGCATCATGCAGCTGGGGCAGCAGGTGGCCACGGTACGGGCGCCGGTGGCGGCGATGGCCTGCATCTTCTTATCCAGGATCTTCATCGACATCGCGTAGTGGGTGAGGCTGAAGGTGCCAGATCCGCCGCAGCAGCGGTCGGCGTCCTTCATTTCTACCAGTTCGACGCCGGGGATACGGCGCAGCAGCTCCCTGGGCTGCCGGCGAATACCCTGCGCCTTGGCCAGGTGGCAGGGGTCGTGGTAGGTGATGGGCAGCGGCCCTGCCCCCGCGGCAGCAGGCGGCTGCACGTCCAGGACGTCGACCAGGAACGCGGTGAGGTCCTGCACCTTGCCGGCGAAGGCGGCGGCCTCGCGGTCAAGTTCCTCGACCCCCAGCACGAAGGCCATGTGCTTGGCGGACAGGGCCGACGAGCAGGAGGCGCAGTCGGTGACGACGTAGTCGAGCTCCAGCCCGGCGAACACCTGCATGTTATGGAGGAGCAGTTCGCGCGCGGTATCCAGGCGGCCGTTAGCCACCTGCGGCAGGCCGCAGCACTTCAGGCCGGAAGGGATGTAGACGTCGCAGCCGTTGCGGGTCAGGACCTCCACCGTGGCCGAGGCCACTTCGGGGTTGAAGAGGTTGGTGGCACACCCCAGGAAGTACCCTACCCGCCAGCGGCGCTGGCCGCGGGCCGGGATGAATTCCCCCAGCAGTTCGCGTGCAGCCCGGCGCGGGACTTCTTCCAGGATGCGCTCCGCCTCCGGCAGGTCCCCGGGCAGCAGGCGCGTCAGGCCCAGTTTGCGGGCCAGGGACTGCAGGCCAGTGGCCTGCGCGGCCCAGGCCAGCCAGGAAAAAGTGCGCAGCAGGCGCGGGCTGGTCCAGAAGCGGTCGAAGACCATCCGTCTGCCGGCGGAGGGCAGGCTGTCCGTCACGTAGGAGCGGGCCGCCGCGTTGAGTTCGTGGATGTCGATGCCGGAGGGGCAGAAGGTGGAACACGTCTCGCACAGCAGGCAGTTGCCCAGGTGTTCGTACACCTGGCTGCTGGGTTGCACCACGCCGTCACGCAGCATCTGCACCATGAAGACGTGGCCGCGCGGGGCCACCGTCTCGTTTTTCACCTCGGCGAACACCGGGCAGACGGTCCGGCAGCGTCCGCAACGCACGCACTTGCGCAGCTGGTCCCTGACCGGGGGCAGTTCTCTGAACTTCAACAGCGTTCCTCTCCCATCGCCTAGAATAGCTTGCCGGGGTTCATGATGCCCCGGGGATCAAGGGCCTGCTTGATGGCCTGCATCACCTTGACCGCGCCGCCGTGTTCAAGCTCCGCGTAGGGGCGGCGTACGGCGCCCACCCCGTGCTCGCCGGTGGTGGAGCCCTCCAGCTCCACCGCCAGCAGGTGAATATCGTGGACCAGGCGGTTGACCTGTTCCACTTCCGCCGGGTCCTCGGGGTCGATGACTGGTGCCGTGTGCACGTTGCCGTCCCCGATGTGCCCGTAGTTGACCACCGGGATGCCGTACTGCTGTCCCAGCTCGCGGATGCGGCGCAGGGTCTCGGCTACGCGCGAGAGGGGCACGCTGATGTCTTCGCCCGCGAACACGCGGCTGCCGTCAGCGCGCACGCGGGCCGCGGCGGTCGCTGTCACGCTGCGGCCCTCCCACAGGGCGGCCATCCTGGCCGGATCCGTGGCCCATTCCACCTGGCTGGCCCGGCGGGAGGCGATCTCACGTATGGTGGTCCCTTCCCAGTCCACGCTGGCCGGGTTGCCGTCCACCTCGAAGAGCAGGATGGCCTCCGCTTCGGGCAGGGCGATCTCGGGCTTGAACTGGTTCACGGCACGGATGGCTGACTGGTCCAGGATCTCGATGCCAGAGGGCAGGATTCCTGCCTGGTAGACCTCCAGCACCGTGGCCGGGGCGTCGTCCAGCGCCGGGAAGACGGCCATCACGATGCCGCGCGCCTTGGGCCTGGGCCAGCAGCGGAGGCGGATGCGGGTGATGACTCCCAGCACGCCTTCCGAACCCACAAACAGCTTGGTGAGGTTGAGGCCGGAAACGTTCTTGATGGCCTTGGACCTTACCCCGCCGGTAACGATGACCTCGCCGTCAGGCAGCACCACCTCCAGGCCCAGCACATACTGCTCGGTGCAGCCGTACTTGACGGCCCTCAGACCGCTGGCGTTGTTGGCCACCATGCCCCCGATGGTGCACATCTTGCTGCTGCCCGGATCGGGGGGGAAGAAGAGGTTGTACTGCGCCAGGTGGTCGTTGAGGTCTGCGTGCACCACGCCCGGACGCACCACCACCTGCATGTTGGGGACATCCACTTCCACGATGTCGTCCCAGGAGGCGAGGTCCATCACGATGCCGCCGTGCAGGGCCACCCCGCCACCGGTCTCGCCGGTGCCGGCTCCCCTAGGAGTGACCGGAATGCCGTGTTCATAGGCCAGGCGCATGATGGCCTGCACCTGTTCGGTGGAACGCGGCAGCACCACCACGTCCGGGTAGAGCCGTTCCGTCTTGGTGAGGAAGGAGCTGTCGTAAGAATAGTACATCAGGTCCAGGTCTTCGTAGAGGACCTGGTCCTTTTCCAGCAGCGCGAGCATCGCTTCGCGCAGTTGCTTCCTGTCCATCGGGTACCTCCTCGCCTGCATGTTCTGTGCCCCGCCAGGGAGCGCAAGGCCGACAGGGGCCTGCCGCCGTCATTATAGCACATATGCCGCGTCACCAGTCGCCAAATGGAGGTCCGCGCCGCGGAAGCCGGTATGGTATATAATGATTGGGATGAAACCAGGGGAGGGGGCATGCAGGGTGCAGGTACGTCTGGCGTACGGCCGCTCCTACCAGGAGCTGGAGGTGGCGGACGCGCTGGTGAAGGGCGTGGTGAAAGGCAGCGCCATGCGCCCGGCCAGTGAAGGGCAGGCGCTGGTGCGGGAGGCGCTGAGCCGCCCCGTGGGCAGCCCCTCCCTGGGGGACCTGGCCCGCGCGCGACGGCCGAACAGCGTGGTGGTGATAGTGAACGACGTCACGCGCCCCACCCCCTACCGGGAGATATTGCCCCCCCTGCTGGAAGAACTGCGGCGGGCGGGTGTCCCGGCCGACGCGGTGACGCTGCTGGTGGCCACGGGCATCCACCGGGCCATGCGCAGCGATGAACAGAGGGCCATATTCGGAGACGATGTCTGCAATGCCTGCCGCATCGTCAACCACGACTGCGACGGAGAAATGGCGGACCTGGGAGCGATGAGCAATGGGTGGCGGCTGGCCGTCAACCGGCTGGTGGCCGAGGCTGACCTGCGGGTTCTCACTGGCGTGGTCGGGCTGCACTACTTCGCCGGGTACTCGGGGGGGCGCAAGTCCATCCTGCCCGGGGT
>JARYMO010000192.1 GCA_029907055.1 Syntrophomonadaceae bacterium
GGGGGAAGTCCAGGCGGTGGCGCAGCAGGAAGTCGGGGTTGAGCACCGCCTGCACCGCGGCCAGCAGGACCGTGCTGACCACGATGGGGCTCACCTCGGGCACCGCGTGCGGGGGTGCCGACTGCAGCACCGCCTCCACCAGGCGCTGCAGCCGGCGGCGGCGGAACTCCTCGATGCGCTCCCACAGGCGCGGGTATGCCTGCAGGGCACGCAGGCCCCGGGGGGAGGTGAAGGTCCCGCCCGTGACGCCCAGGTACTCCAGGAAGGCAGCCACCACCTGTCCCGCGTCTCCGCCCGCCGCCAGGATGGCCTCGGACTCCGCCTCCACCTGGGCCATGAAGCGGTCCAGGCAGGCGCCGACGATCTCCTCCTTGCTGCGGAAATGGCGGTACACGGTGCGCTTGCTCATGCGGGCGCGGGCGGCGATCTCGTCCACGCTGGCGTCGAACCCGCGGCGGGCCCTGGCCAGCTCCAGGCTGGCGGCGATGACCCGCTCCCTGGCATCGTCCACTCCCCTCACCCCCCTCAGGCCACGCGCTTGCGGAAACGCCGCGCGCTGGCCGCGATGAGCACCACCGAGAAGGCCAGCAGCATCGCCACCTGTCCCAGCAGGTAGTCCCAGCCGATGCCCTTCAGCATCACCCCGCGGATAATGTCCAGGTAGTAGGTGAGCGGGATGAGATAGCTCAGCCAGTAGATGAAGACGGGCATGGCCTGGCGCGGGAAGGCAAAGCCCGAGAGCAGGATGCTGGGCAGCAGGGCGAAGAAGCACAGCTGCAGGGCCGCCATCTGGGTACGGGCGACATTGGAGATGAGGATGCCCAGCCCCAGCGAAGCGGTGATGAAGAACAGCGTGAGCAGGTAGAGGTCCAGCACGCTGCCGCGGATGGGCACGTCGAACACCCACACCCCGGCCAGCAGCGCCAGGGTGATCTGCACGTACCCCAGCAGCACCCTGGGCAGCACCTTGCCCACCATCAGCTCCCAGGCCCGCACGGGGGTGGCCACCAGCTGCTCCATGGTGCCGCGCTCGCGCTCGCGCACGATGGAAATGGAGGTCATGATCATCATGGTGATACTGACGATGATGCCCAGGATGGCCGGCACCATGTAGTAGGCGGTGATGCCGTCCGGGTTGTACCAGGGGCGCACCCGCACGTCGTAGGGGAGCGCGCTCAGCCCGGTGCGGGCCGCCAGCACCCGTTGCGTCTTCAGCAGCCCGATGGAATTGGCGAAGGCCATGGCCTGGGTGGCGGTGATGTTGTCGCTGGCGTCCACCACCACCTGCAGGGGGGCAGGGGTGCCCCGCGCCAAGTGCCGGGCGAAGTCAGGCGGGAACACGATGCCGGCCTTGACCAGGCCCCGGTCCATCATCTCGGCCAGCTCGGCCTGGCTGCCGGCATGGCTCACGATGCGGAAGTAGCCGGAGGCGCTGAAGGCCTCCAGCATCTCGCGGCTGGCCGGGGAGAGCGACTGGTCGAAGACGGCGGTGGGGATGTTGCGCACCTCGGTCTGGATGGCGTAGCCGAACAGCAACAGCTCCAGGAAGGGGATGAAGAACACGATGCCCAGGCTCAGCCGGTCCCGCTTCATCTGCAGGACCTCCTTGACCATCACCGCCCAGATGCGCCTCACCGCCCTCACCTCCTTCTCGCCGGCCCGTTGCGCTCGTCCCCCGCACCCTTCTCAGGCGATGCGCTTCTTGAAGCGAACGGCGCTCAGCGTCACGAACACCACCGAGAACACCAGCAGGGCCGCCACCTGGCCCACCAGGTAGGGCAGGCCCACGCCCTTGAGCACGATACCGCGGATGATCTGCAGGTAGTAGGTCAGGGGGATGACCGTGCTCAGGTAGTAGACCACCTCCGGCATGGCCTCGCGCGGGAAGAGGAAGCCGGACAGCAGGATGCTGGGCAGCAGCACCAGGAAGGAAAGCTGGAACGCCTGCAACTGGTTCTGGGCCAGGGTGGAGAGGAGGATGCCCAGCCCCAGCGAGGCGGTGATGAAGAACAGGGTGAGCAGGTACAGTTCGAGCACGCTGCCGCGGATGGGCACCCGGAAGACGGTCACCGCCACCAGCAGGGCCACGGTGATCTGCACGTAGCCCAGGGCGATGTACGGCACGATCTTGCCCACCATCAGCTCCAGTGAGCGCACGGGGGTGACGATGAGCTGTTCCAGCGTCCCCCGCTCCTTCTCGCGCACGATGGCTGCCGCCGTCAGGATGACCATGGTCATGGTGACGATGGTCCCCAGCAGGGCGGGTACCATGTAGAAGGCGGTGATGCCGTCCGGGTTGTACCAGGGGCGCATCCGCACGTCGTACAGCGGACCGGAGATGCCCAGCCGCCTGACCAGCACCGCCTGCGACTTCAGCAGGCCGATGGCATTGGCTACCGCCAGCGCCTGGTTGGCCACCAGGTTGTCGCTGGCGTCGACCACCACCTGCACCGCCGCCGAATCCCCCCGGGCCAGGCAGCGGTCGAGGTCAGGGGGGATGAGGATGCCCGCCTTGGCGCGGCCGCGGTCGATGGCCTGGCTGACCGCCTCCGGGCTGTCCGCCACCACGGTAAGGTCGAAGTAGCCGGAGGCAGTGAAGGCCTCCAGCAGGTCGCGGCTGGCCGCCGAGTGCGCCTGGTCGAAGACGGCGGTGGGGATGTGCCGCACGTCGGTCTGGATGGCGTAGCCGAACAACAGCAACTGGATGAGGGGCATGAGGAAGGCCAGCCCCACCGTCATCCGGTCCCGCCGCATCTGCAGGAACTCCTTGCGCAGGATGGCCACCGTGCGGCTCACGTCCTCACCTCCTGGCGGCTGCGCCGGGAAAGGGCGATGAACACGTCCTCCAGGCTGGGGGTGATGACCCGCGCGGTGCCGCCGGTGGCCCGCTGCAGCCCGGGGATGGCGGCGGCGTCCGCCAGCAGCACGTGCAGCAGCGCGCCGTGCAGGGTGCACTCGCGCACCCCGGGCAGCGCCTGCACTTCCTCCACCCGGCCGATGGCCCCCGGCAGCGCCAGTTCCACCAGCACGCCCTCCAGCACCCCGGTCTTGAGCCGGGCTGGGGTGTCGAGGGCGATGAGGCGGCCCTCGGAGATGAAGGCCAGCCGGCTGCAGCGCTCCGCCTCGTCCATGAAGTGGGTGGTGACGATGACCGTGGTGCCTCCCTCCGCCAGGCCCTGGATGAGGTTGAAGAAGTCGCGGCGGCTGGTGGGGCTCACGCCGCTGGTGGGTTCGTCGAGGAAGACCAGGGCCGGCCGGCTGACCAGCGCGCAGGCCAGCCCCAGGCGCTGTCTCCACCCGCCGCTGAGGTCGGCCACCAGGGTCCGTTCGCCCCCCACCAGGCGGGCCAGGGCCACCATCTCCGCCACCCGCGCCTTGCGCTCCCGCGGCGCCACCCCGTACAGGCGGGCGTAGAAGTCCAGGTTCTCCTCCACCGTCAGGTCCTCGTAGAGGCTGAATTTCTGCGACATGTAGCCGATGCGCCGCTTGATGAGCTCCGGCTGGGTGACGAGGTCGTAGCCCAGCACCTGGCCGCCCCCGGCGGAGGGGGCCAGGATGCCGCACAGCATGCGCACGATGGTCGACT
>JARYMO010000193.1 GCA_029907055.1 Syntrophomonadaceae bacterium
GAGGATGCGCGTTCGCCGGCGCGGCACCCGGATATCTCCTCCCCCGCGCAGCTGCGGGACAAGGTGCAGTGGCTGCGGCGCGTGACCTCCGGTGTCCCGGTGGGGGCGAAGATCGGCTGCAGCCGGGTGGAAGAAGATGTACGGGCGCTGGTGGAGGCGGGGGTGGACTTCATCGTGCTGGACGGCTTTGGTGGCGGAACCGGAGCAGTGGAACGCTACGCCCGGGATCACTCCGGCATTCCCATTGTCGCTGCACTGCCCAGGGCGCGCCGCTGCCTGCAGGAGCTGGGCATGCGGGGACGCGTGTCCCTGGTGGCCGCTGGCGGCCTCCGCAGTGGAGCCGACTGCGCCCGCTGCCTGGCCCTGGGGGCGGACGCGGTGTACCTGGGCACTGCCGTCCTCATGGCCATCGGGTGTGAACAGTACCGGGTGTGCCACAGCGGGCTGTGTCCGACCGGCATCGCTACCCACCGGCCTTCACTGCTGCGGCAGCTCGATGTCGCGGAGGGCGTGCGGCGGCTGACGAATTTCCTTGCCGTCTGTACGGACGAGATGGCCGGGCTGGCCAGGATAGTGGGCAAGAACGACGTGCGCCTCCTGGATGCCGGGGACCTGGTGGCGCTCTCACCCGAGGCGGCCCGGGTGGCAGGGGTGCAGATGATGGATGGGCGTGAATGACAGCCTGGCGGCCGCCCCCTGGCCGCCGTAGCCGCGGCCAGGCTTGCGTGGGGGCGTGTTTTCGGCTAGATTGAGGGTAGCGTGCAGCCCGGCGGGGACCGGTCCCGCTCCGGGCTGTCATCCTGGCGAGTGACGAGGAGGGGGACGCATGGCGCAGGCCGGTCAGATTCCGACAGTCTACAACCCGGCAGAGGTGGAACACAAGTGGTACAGGGTGTGGCAGGAACGGGGATACTTTACCCCGCGCCTCGATGCCGGACGACCGCCCTTCTCGATGGTCATTCCTCCCCCCAACGTGACCGGTTCCCTGCACCTGGGGCACGCGCTCAACAACACCCTGCAGGACATCCTGGCGCGGTGGAAACGCATGCAGGGCTACGACACCCTGTGGCTGCCCGGCACCGACCACGCCGGCATCGCGACCCAGGCCCGAGTAGAGGAGACCCTGGCGCAGGAAGGGTTGACCAGGCACGACCTGGGGCGGGAGCGGTTCCTGGAACGTGTGTGGGAGTGGAAACGCCTGTACGGAGACAAGATCATCAGCCAGCTCAAGATGCTGGGTTGTTCCTGCGACTGGACCCGCGAGCGCTTCACCATGGACGAGGGGTGTTCGGCCGCGGTGCGGGAAGTCTTCGTGCGCCTCTACCACAAGGGGCTCATCTACCGCGGCGACTACATCATCAACTGGTGCCCGAAGTGCCACACCACCATTTCGGACATCGAGGTGGACCACGAAGAGACCACCGGCAGCCTGTGGCACATCCGCTACCCGGTGGAAGGGAGCGCGGAGAGCATCGTGGTGGCGACCACCCGCCCGGAGACCATGCTGGGCGATACCGGGGTGGCGGTGCACCCCGACGACGAACGCTACCGGCACCTGGTTGGCAGGTGGGCGGTGTTGCCCATCCTGGGCCGACGCATCCCCATCTTTGCCGACGAGTACGTGGACCGCGACTTTGGGACCGGCGCCGTCAAGGTCACCCCGGCCCACGACCCCAACGACTTCGAAATGGGGGAGCGGCACGGCCTAGAGAGGGTGCAGGTCATCGGGGACGATGCCTGCATGACGGAGGCGGCCGGCCCCTACCGCGGGATGGACCGCTACCAGTGCCGCGAGCGGCTGGTGCGGGACCTGCAGGAGCAGGGCTACCTGGTCAGCGTCGAGGAGCACCAGTATGCGCTGGGGCGCTGCTATCGCTGCGAAACAGTCATCGAACCCCTCATCTCAAAGCAGTGGTTCGTGCGCATGAAGCCGCTGGCCGAGCCGGCCATCCAGGTGGTGGTGGACGGGCGCACCCGTTTCGTGCCCGCCAGGTTCGCGCGCGTGTACCTGAACTGGATGGAGAACATCCGTGACTGGTGCATTTCCCGCCAGTTGTGGTGGGGGCACCGCATCCCGGTGTGGTATTGCCAGGATTGCGGCCAGGAGGTCTGCGTATCGGCCGACCCTGATGCCTGCCCACACTGCGGAGGTTCGGAGCTGGTCCAGGACCCCGATGTGCTCGACACCTGGTTCAGCTCGGCGCTGTGGCCGTTCTCGACCATGGGATGGCCCGAGTCCACCCCGGACCTGCAGCGCTTCTACCCCACCAGCGTGCTGGTCACCGGGCGGGACATCATCTTCTTCTGGGTGGCGCGCATGATCTTCTCCGGGTTGGAATTCATGCACGAGGTGCCGTTCCGCGACGTACTCATCCACGGACTCATCCTGGATGCGCTGGGCCGCAAGATGAGCAAGTCGCTGGGCAACGGCATCGACCCGCTTGACGTGATTGAAAAGTACGGGGCAGACACCCTGCGCTTCTCGCTCATCACCGGCTCCACCCCCGGCAACGACATCCGCTTCCACTGGGACAAGGTGGAGAACACCCGCAATTTCGCCAACAAGGTGTGGAACGCGGCCCGCTTCGTGATGCTCAACCTGGAGGGGTTCGAGCCCGGCCCCCTGCCGGTGGGTGAGCTGGAGCTGGCCGACCGCTGGATACTGTCCCGGCTGCAGGCCAAGATTACCGAGACCACCTCCCTGCTGGAGGCCTACGACCTGGGCGAGGCCGCCCGCACCGTCTACGACTTCGTGTGGGACGAGTTCTGCGACTGGTACATCGAGCTGGCCAAGGGGCGGCTGTATGACCGCCAGCAGCCCGCGCGACGGGCAGTGGCGCAGGCCGTGCTGCACCACGTGCTGCTTGACCTGCTGCGGCTGCTGCACCCCTTCATGCCCTTCGTGACGGAAGAGATCTACCAGCACCTGCCGGGGGTGGGGGAGAGCGTGATGGTCGATCCGTGGCCGCAGGCCCGGCCGGAGCTGGTGTGGCCGGCGGAGGTGGAGGCCATGCAGGAGGTCATCGGCGTTATTCGCGCCCTCCGCACCCTGCGCAGCGAATTCGGCATCGCGCCCGGCAGCCAGATTGCTGCCGTGGTCTATGCTCACCAGGCCCGTGGCCTGGCCGCCCTGGAGGCAGGCCGCGAGTACGTGGGGCGGTTGGCGGGGCTGGCGGAGCTGGTCCTCACCGGCCAGGCCCCCGACCTGCCTGAGCATGCCCTGAGTGCCCACCTGGGAGAGGTCGAGGTCTTCGTCCCGCTGGCGGGCGTCATCGACCGCGAGAAGCAGGTTGAGCGCCTGGTGCGCGACCGCCAGCGCACGGAAGCCGAGCTGGCCAAGGTGGCCGCGAAACTGCAGAGCGAGGCGTTCCTGGCCAAGGCCCCGGCCGAGGTGGTGGCCAAGGAACGCGCCAGACAGGAGGAACTGCGGGCCAAGTGGGAAGGGATCAGCAGGCGGCTGCAGATGTTGAGCGGGAAGTAGCACGGCGACTGCAGGAGCTGGCAGGCCGGGGAATCCAGCCCGGGCTGGAACGGGTGGCAGGACTGCTGGCTGCGCTGGGCAACCCCCAGCGCCAGTT
>JARYMO010000194.1 GCA_029907055.1 Syntrophomonadaceae bacterium
CATCGTCAGCGCACTGACCGGACCCGCCACCTCCTGCGATTGCGACGGAACCTGCTGTTGAGGCATCGGCTTCTTTCCGGCCCAGTCACGTCAACCACCGGCGCCGCCCACGCTGCCCGTGGGGCGGCGTGCCACACCAGGGTCTGGGGGGAAGCGTCCTGGCAGGAGATGCCGGCGCCCCCGGAGACACGAAAAAGGGGCCTGCCGCACGCGACGGTGCTGCACAACCCCTTTGCACTCAGCTGGTGGGCGATAACAGATTCGAACTGCTGACCCCCTGCTTGTAAGGCAGGTGCTCTCCCAACTGAGCTAATCGCCCAAATGGTGACCCCAAGGGGATTCGAACCCCTGTTACCGCCTTGAAAGGGCGGTGTCTTAACCACTTGACCATGGGGCCACGTTTGTCATCTATGCCCGGCCACGGGAGCCAGCATAGCGTGGTGGGCCTACCAGGATTCGAACCTGGGACCAACCGGTTATGAGCCGGTAGCTCTACCAACTGAGCTATAGGCCCGAATACTGGCTCCCCGAGTAGGATTCGAACCTACAACCCTCCGGTTAACAGCCGGATGCTCTACCGTTGAGCTATCGAGGAGCGCCGCCGACATTGTTTATTATACGGAGCCGACAAATCAAAGTCAACCGAGTCCCTACCCCATTTTCCCGCCCTGGTTGACACCGGCGCCGGCGGTGGCGCTGCCTGTCGGCAGCTCACTCGATGTAGTCCTTGAGCTTCTTGCTGCGCGAGGGATGCCGCAGCTTGCGCAGCGCCTTGGCCTCGATCTGGCGGATGCGCTCGCGGGTGACGCCGAACTCCTGCCCCACCTCTTCCAGGGTGCGGGGCTTGCCGTCGTCCAGGCCGAAGCGCAGCCGCAGGACCTTCTCTTCGCGGTCGGTCAGCGTGGACAGGATGCCGTCCAGGTGCTCGCGCAACAGGACAAAGGAGGCCGATTCCTCAGGGGATTCAGCGTCCTCGTCAGTAATGAAATCTCCCAGGTGGCTGTCATCTTCTTCCCCGATGGGGGTCTCCAGGGACACCGGTTCCTGGGCCACCTTCATGATCTCCATGACCCGTTCGACGGGGATCTCCATTTCCTCGGCAATCTCCGCCGGCGAGGGTTCCCGCCCCAGCTTCTGCAGGAGGTTGCGCTGCACGCGCGACAACTTGTTGATGGTTTCTACCATGTGCACCGGAATGCGAATGGTGCGTGCCTGGTCAGCAATGGCGCGGGTGATGGCCTGGCGGATCCACCAGGTGGCATAGGTGCTGAACTTGAAGCCCTTCTCGTAGTTGAACTTCTCGACCGCCTTCATCAGCCCCAGGTTGCCCTCCTGGATGAGGTCCAGGAACAACATCCCCCGCCCGACGTAGCGCTTGGCAATGCTGACCACCAGCCGCAGGTTCGCTTCCACCAGCTTGCGCTTGGCTTCCTCGTCATCCGCCTCGATGCGCTTGGCCAGCTCGACTTCCTCTTCGGCGGTCAGCAGGGGCACCCGCCCGATTTCCTTGAGGTACATGCGCACCGGGTCGTCGATCTCCACGCCCTCCGGCACCGAAACCTCTTCGACCTCGCCGCCTTCTGGCACTTCAGCAGGCTCCTCCGGCTCCAGCTCCCCGAAAGGTTCCCCGATCTTGATGCCGAGCGACTGCAGGTGCTCGTAGATATCGTCGATCTGGTCGGGCTCCAGCTTGAACCCTTGCAGTTGTTCGGTGATCTCGTCCAGGCTGAGGGTTCTCTTTTTCTTGCCTTTTTCCGCGAGTGCGCTGATGGCTTCCGCGAGTTTCTTGTCTTTCACGTCGTCGTCCCCCCCTCCTGGATTCTCGTTTGCGCCTCCACCCGGAGCAGCGTCCGGAGGATGTCGGCAAACCCTCCCTGGTCCCTCAGCCTCCGCACCTCGGCCGCCAGCGCCTGCCACTGCCGCTCGCGCCGCGCGCGGCGCTCCCGCCGGATGAACTCCGCCACTTCCAGCGGTCCAGGCAGCATCGACGGTTCCACCATCGCCAGCCGGGCATATGCGGATTCCAGTTGGGGATCTGCGGCAAGGAACGGATCCAGGAGTTCCCCGTTCCCTGCCGACCGCACTCCTTCATTGCCCGCCGCCCGGCGGGCCAGTTCCCGCAGCGTCTGGTCCCCGAAGAAGTCCAGTCCCAGACCTTCCTGCACCGCTGCCAGGACCTCCCGGTCCCTGAGCATCAGCGCCGCCAGGCGCTCCTCGAAAGAATGCGCCGCTCGTTTCCCATCCGTGCTCCGGCCGGCCCCTGCCGGCGGCCGCCGCCCCGCCCCTGCGGACCTGCGTTGCCAGTACTCGAAATCCCTGCGCAGGGCCGCGTCCGGGATATCCAGGGTGCGCCCCATCAGTTGCAGGTGGTGTTCCACCTCGATCCGGCTGTCCAGGGCTGTCAGCTGCGGGTAGAGTTCGCGCAGCACCTCCAGCTTGCGGGCCAGGTCCAGCTCGCCGGCGGTCTCCAGGCAGCGCTGGAGGCGGAATTCGATGGGAGTTTTCTTATAATTCTTGACCAGGCGCACAAATTCCTCTTTTCCCACTGCCCGAATGTAGTCGTCGGGATCCTGGTGCGGGGGCAACACCACCACGTCCACCCGCAGCCCCTCCGCCTGCAGCACCTCCACCGCGCGCAGGGCCTGCCTCTGCCCGGATTCATCGGCGTCATACACCACGTGCACCTCCTGCACGTGGCGCCGCAACAGACGCGCCTGCTGCGCGGTGAACGCGGTCCCCAGCGCCGCCACCGCGTGGTCGACGCCGTGCTGGTGCAGCTGCAGGCAGTCCATGTAGCCTTCCACCAGCACCGCCTCGTTCACCTGGCGCAGCCGCTCGCGTGCTTCGAAGAGGCCGAACAGGTGCTGACGCTTGGAAAAGGCGGCCGTTTCCGGACTGTTCAGGTACTTGGGCTGCTCGCCATCGGCCAGTGCCCGGCCCCCGAACCCCACGATGCGACCGCTGCCGTCGCGAATGGGGAAGACCAGCCGGTGCCGGAAGAGGTCGAAGTAGGTGTCGCCCCCCTGGCTGCGCTTGACCAGCCCCGAGCGCACCATTTCCTCGCTGCGGAAACCGCGCCGCTGGAAGTGTTCCAACAGCGCCCGCCACTGGTCGGGCGCGAAGCCGAGCTGGAACCGTCGCGCGGTGTCCTCGCTGATGCCCCGTCGCTGCAGGTAATCCCTGGCCTCGCTGCCCTCCGCCGACCACAGCAGCCGCGCGTAGAACTCGGCCGCCTCGCGGTTGAGATCCACCGAATCGAGCCACCATGGCTTGCCTTCGAAGTAGTCGTCGAAGTACTCGCGGAAGGGCGTCCAGTCCCACTCGTCGCCGCGGTCCGGGTGATTGAACCAGCGAGAGTACTCGCGCTTTCGCTTGGTGAACACAAACACCCAGCCCGGTTTGTACAGCTTCAGCGTGCAGCGGATACCGATGTTCTGCTCCGAAGCTGGATCCATCTCGAACGACAGGTGGCTGACGGGATATTGAGCGATATTCACCATGGAGGCGGAGCCAGAGACCACGTTGGTCAGCCGGAATGAGATCTGGTCCGTCTCCCGCAGGTTGAAGTCATCCTCG
>JARYMO010000195.1 GCA_029907055.1 Syntrophomonadaceae bacterium
GATGCGGCTTCCCGGGCCGGCCACGATTTCCGCGAGCACGGGGTGGAGGTGCTGGCCGGAGCGGAAGCCCTGCCGCGCCTGGCCTCCCTGCCCGGGGCGGACACCGTGCTCAACGCGGTGGTGGGGGCGGCCGGGTCCATCGGACGGGTGTCGGCCATCCTCCTCTCCGAACGGGTGGCCTGGGTAAGCCTGGTCGGGAACCCCACCCGCCCCAACAGCAGCCTGCGGCGCTTGCAGGGAGTGGCTGACGACATGGTGGCGCATGCCTGCCGGCGCCTGCGCGCCGGTGACGGCCGGGGGCTGGCCGGCTGGCTGCAGGGCCTGCAGCGACGCCTGCGCGAGAACCTGGCTACCATCGACCCGGGGTTGTATCACCAGGTGCAGAAGGTAGTGGACGGGGAGGAGGCTGGTGAGCGTCCGGCCCAGGTGATGTCGCGGGCGGCGGCGGCGCTGGGAGAGGAGTTCCCCGTTGCGCTCACCCTGGACCTGGAAACCGGCCTGCGCGATGCTGACGTGGTACTGGCGGCCAGCAACTCGCCCGGCTACCTGGTGTACCCTCACATGCTCAAGGCCGGGGCGGTGGTGTGTGACATCGCGCGTCCCGCCGACGTCAGCCCCGCCGTCAACGCCCAGCGCCCCGATGTGCTGGTGCTGGAAGGCGGGCTGGTACAGCTGCCCGACGGCATCAGTTTCGGTCCCAACATGGGCTACCGGCCGGGGGTGAACCTGGCCTGCCTGTCGGAGACCATCCTGCTCAGCCTGGAGGGGGATCATGCCGACCACAGCATCGGCAGCCGTATCCCCCTGGAGGAAGTGGAGTACCTCCGTCACCTGGGCGAGAAGCACGGCTTTGCGCTTGCATCCCTGCACAGTGCGGGGCGGGAAATCACGCCGGAGGAGGTGGCCTCCATCCGCCGGGTGGCGCGGCAAGGGCTGCGGGCTGCCGGCGTGTAGCGCTCCTTTCCTCGCTGGCGGCGCGGTCATGGGCTGTGCGGTAGGGTATAATAGGAAAAGACCGAGGCGAAAGGGGAGCAGGGAATGGACAACGGGGAGATCCGCATCGCCAGCAACGGCAAGTGGTACTACAACGGGGCGGAGATGTTCCGCATCAAGATAGTGAACCTGTTCGCCACCCACCTGGAGCGGGACGAGCAGGGCAACACCTTCATCCATCTCGGGCAGGAAGTGTTCCCGGTGGTGGTGGAGGACGTGCCGTTCTACGTCATCGGCGTCTACGAGACCAAGCCCACCCTCACGCTGGTCTTCCACGACCGCCAGGAAATGGAGATCGTGGAGCCGGTGCGCCTCACCTTCAAGGGCGACGTGCCCTACCTCAGCTTCCGCTGGGAGAGTGACACCAAGCTCAGCCGGGGGGTCTACTGGCGCCTGTCCGAATACTTCGAGTACCGCGAGGACGGGGTGTACATCGTCCCGCCCGCCCGGGCGGCCCAGGCCTAGCTGACGAGGACACCCTGCAGTCGAGTGAACGACCGCCTGAGGGGCGGGGGGCCGAACACCCCCCGCCCCTGGTGTGATCAGGCCCGGTGGTCGCCGGACGTGTGGTTGACCCCTGGGAAGGGGAAAGCGTACAATGGGAGCAGGAAAACGGAACGAACATTCCTTCCTGCGTCTCGCCAATCCAGTCGTGCGGGCCGGGAGGGGCGTGCGAAGACCGGCGCGGCGCAGGCCGCGGGGGAGGGGGGGACGGCCGATGAGACTCTTCGAGCCGGTGCGGATCGGAGGCGTGGAAGTGCGCAACCGCATTGCCATGCCGGCCATGCACCTGGGCTACTGCCCGGGGGAACAAGTGGGGGAACGCATCATCGAGTTCTACCGCGAGCGTGCCGAGGGGGGAGCAGGTCTCATCGTGGTGGGGGGATGCAACATCGACCAGCATGCCTACGTCGACATGCCTTCACTGCGCGACGACTCCTTCATCGCGGGCCACCGCCGGCTGGCGCGCGCCATCCAGGAGCAGGGTGCGCGGGCGTGCGCCCAGCTCTTCCACCCCGGGGGGTATGCCAGCCAGGCGGTGACGGGAGTGGAGCCCATGGGGCCTTCCGAGATGGTGTCCGGGTTGACCGGGGAACGCGTCAGGGGCATGACGGTGGCCGACATTGAAGAGGTCATCGGCAGGTTCGCCGCCGCCGCCCGCCGGGCCGCGCAGGCCGGCTATGACATGGTAGAGGTAATCGCCAGCGTGGGATACCTCATCCCCCAGTTCTTCTCCCCGGTGACCAACCGCCGCACCGACCGGTACGGGGGGAGCTTCGAGAACCGGGCCCGCTTCGGGCGCGAGGTGGTGCGCGCGGTACGCGAGGCAGTGGGGCCGGAGGTGCCGGTGCTGGTGAGACTGTCAGGCCATGATTTCGTTCCCGGCGGCAACACCAACCGGGAGTGGGCGCAATTCGCCGCCCTGCTAGAGGAGGAGGGTGCCGACGCCTTCGATGTGACCGGGGGCTGGCACGAGTCGCGGGTGCCGCAGATCAGCATGGCCGTGCCGCCCGGCGCATTCGCCTACCTGGCCCGGGGCGTCCGGCAGGCGGTAAGCGTCCCCGTCATCGCCTGCAACCGCATCAACGATGTGTGGCTGGCGGAACGGCTGCTGGCCGCCGGGTGCGCGGACCTGGTGGGGATGGCGCGGGGACTGATGGCCGACCCGGAACTGCCCCGCAAGGCGCGCGAAGGCAGGGTTGACCTGGTGCGCAAGTGCATCGGCTGCAACCAGGGGTGCCTGGACGCCATCTTCGGCGGGCGCAGCTGCACCTGCACGGTGAATGCCCGGGTGGGCCGGGAAGCCGAGACCCGGCTGCACCCGGCAGTGGTGGTCAAGCGCGTGCTGGTGGTGGGAGGAGGGCCGGCGGGCATGGAGGCGGCGAGGGTGGCCGCGGCGCGGGGCCACCAGGTGAGCCTGTGGGAGCGGGAGGAGGAGCTGGGAGGGCAGCTCCCCCTGGCGGCGTCGCCGCCCGACCGGCAGGACTTCTTCGACTTCCTGGATTACCTGTCGGTGGCCCTCTTCGAGCTGGGAGTGGACGTGGAGACAGGGGTGGAGGCTACCGTGGAGCGGGTAAAGGACTTCCAGCCCGACGCGGTGGTGGTGGCCACCGGGGCCCGTCCCGCCCGTCCGTCCCTGCCGGGAGCCGGGCTCCCCCTGGTGAAGGACGCCTGGGAGGTCCTGGCGGGGAAGACCGAGGTGGGCCAGCGGGTGGTGGTGGTGGGCGGCGGCGCTACCGGCTGCGAGGTCGCCACCTTCATCGCCAGGCTGGGGACTGCCGATGCCGAGGCGGTGAGGTTCCTGCTCGTGAACGGCGCGGAGCCGCCCGAGACCATCCGCGCGCTCACGCTGCGCGGCGGCATACCGGTGACGGTGGTCGAACAGGAGAAGACGGCCGGCAAGGGGCTGGGCCGGTCCACGCGCTGGATCGTGCTGCAGGACATGCAGCGCATGGGCGGCATCGGCAAGCGCCTGCCCGTGACCGCCGCCACCATGTGGATCGGCGCCCTGGCCATCGCCGGCGTGCCGCCCCTGGCCGGCTTCTTTTCCAAGGACGAGATTTTGTGGAACGCGTTCTCCGG